>VMCO01000171.1 GCA_008081325.1 Flavobacteriaceae bacterium | reverse complement strand
TACCACCAGTTCCAAACTCTAAATTTTTGTAAAACGCATCATATAATTTGGTTTCATCCTTTTTAAGATTATTTATTTCTTTTTGCGTCTGCTCACAAAAAGGATGTTTAGACCACTCTTCAATATTTTTATTTACTATATTTTTCATTGAATGAATTGAATTCAAAATTATGGTTTAACAAGATTATATCAGAGGTAATGTTGTTAAATATATCACAAATTTGTTTGCTTTTGGATTACGTACTGAGGTCTTTTATTAATGTTTTTTAACATTAATTCACCGATAAAGCCCATTGAGAAAAATTGACTACCAATAATCATTGTAACTAAACTTATGTAGAATTCAGGTCTTTCTGTGATCAGTCTACCAAATGGATTGACAAAAATTTTATCATAACCTAGAAAACCAGCAAAAATAAAACCTGTTGTTAGCATAATTAGTCCTAAGGAACCAAATAAATGCATTGGTCTTTTTCCAAAACTAGAAATAAACCATATGGTGAGTAAATCTAGAAAACCATATAAAAATCTGCTAGGTCCAAATTTCGTGTTTCCATGTTTTCTTGGTCTATGATTTACAATTTTTTCACCGATCTTTTGATATCCCTCATTTTTAGCTAAAACAGGAATATACCTGTGCATTTCTCCGTAGACATTAATGTTTTTTACAACATCTTTTTTATATGCCTTTAATCCACAATTAAAATCATTAAGCTTTATTCCTGACGTAACCCTTGCGGCAAAATTGAAAATTTTTGAAGGTATGTTCTTGAATAAAATTGAATCAAATCTTTTTTTCTTCCACCCTGAAACTAAATCAAAGTGATCATTTACAATCATATCGTACATCGCAGGTATTTCTTTTGGATCATCTTGTAAATCTGCATCCATTGTAAAAACAACATCTCCTTTCGAACTCAAGAAGCCAGCGTGAAGTGCTTGAGATTTACCGTAATTTCTTTTGAATTTTATCCCTTTTATTTCATTATTATTTTCTGAAAGAATTTCAATTTCACTCCAAGATTGATCGTTACTTCCATCATCAATTAAGATAATTTCATATGAAAAACCATAAGTAGACATTACTTCAGAAATCGAGTCACATAATTCTTTAAGAGATTCTTTTTCGTTTAAAAGCGGTATGACTACAGAAATATTCACTTAGTTTTTTTAAGATTTTTTAAAGATTAAAGCTATAATTACCCCGAAAATTGCATTTCTTAGAAGGGCATTTGCATAATTTTGAATAATTGCCATGTATGAAAAAGAGTGATTATTTTGCATTTCATCCATTGTCACAGCAATTATTTCAGATGGGGTATTAAAGTTTTCCATCATACTTTTTGTAAACACCATTATTTCTTCATGAATTATATCCGCTGCTGCAGGGTCAATAAATTTAAAAAGAACAATATTACCCATTGTAACAATTAAATAACCTATGGCAACACATAAAAAATATGCTGTAAAAGCCTCTTTGAATGTTATTATTTGATTTTGAATTGACCTGGCGCTGTAAACCGAGTAAATACTCACTGCTAATGTAGGCAGCATGAATGCTAACATGATATAAGAATTTGTAAATAATTTTAGATCAACTACATAAATTAAAGCGGTTATGATAAATAAAAATGTACCTAGCTTGATTCCAAGGTCTATTGAGTTTTTTTTAAGGTTAGTTTCCATTATTTTGTGAAATTTGATTCAAATATACAAAAACGATATTCCAAAAAAACTAAATTAAATGTCGTCAACTATTGTATAGTGTTAAAAAATCTATAAATTTGCACCTCAAAATTAGTAAAAATGAAAAAAGGTATACATCCAGAAAATTATAGACTAGTAGCTTTCAAAGACATGTCTAATAACGATATTTTCCTAGCTAAGTCTACCGCACAGACTAACGAAACTGTTTCTGTTGATGGTGTTGATTACCCTCTAGTTAAATTAGAAATATCAAGAACTTCTCATCCTTATTATACCGGAAAGGCTAAATTAGTTGATACCGCTGGTAGAATTGATAAATTCAAGACTAAATACGCTAAATTCAACAAAAAATAGTTTTTAAAAAATATAAACTTAAGACCTCTCAAATATGTAATTGAGAGGTTTTTTTTTTACATTTAGATAAATACATTAATATATGTCTGATCTTCATTTTAGAAATATTGAAAAAAAAGATTTAGAACAAGTATTCGTTCTTTTAAATCAGTTAAAAGAAATGGATGTTTCTAAAATTGATAATGAAAAAGCATGGAATGATTTTATAACTAATTCAAGCTCAAATTCAATTGTTGGAATTTACGATGACAAGGTAGTAGCCTATGGTAGTGTTGTTGTAGAAAATAAAGTTAGAGGCGAAGTGGCTGGTCACATAGAAGATATAGTAGTTGATACAGAGGTGAGGGGTAAAATGATTGGTGTATCTCTTATCAAAGAACTGGTAAAAGTTGCTAAAAATAAAGGATGCTACAGAATAACATTATTTTGCAAAGAATCGTTAATTAATTTTTATTCAAGAAATGGTTTTGAGGTTAACAATGTTGTAATGAAAAAATACCTCTAATCTACTTTTCTAACTTCCCTTAGATCCAACAAATTAGTTGCGTTTATATCCATGCCCACAACATTTTTAGAAACAAACCTCACAACTTCGTCATAGAATAACGGAACAATTATTGATTTTGACATTATAATAGAATCCATTTTTTGATATAATAATTTAGATTTCTCGGGGTCAGTTTCACTTAAAGAATTTTCATAAATCTCATCGTATTCATAATTGATAAAATGAGTGTAATTTGGTCCATCTGGAGCAAGATTTCTACTGTAAAAAAGTGATAAATAATTTTCTGCATCGGGGTAATCAGCAATCCAACTAGCTCTGAAGAAATCTAACTTACCGTTTGCTTTAGCTTGCTTTAATGCAGATCCAGGTATCACATCAATATTAATTTCAATACCCAACTTCTCAAGTTCTTTTTGGATAAATTCACATAAATCTAGATAATTACTGGAAGTTGTTAATGTTAACGAAGGAGTAGTTTTGTATTTTTCCTTGTAAGTGTTTACGTATTTCTTAGCAAGTTCTGGATTGTATTTATTTATATTATTTTTTTTATAACCTGGTAAACCAGATGGTATAAATCCAGCTTCTGCTGGGATACCAACTCCATTTCTTAAAAATTTTAACATCTTTCTTTTATCAAATCCAATATTAATTGCTTTTCGGATTAGTTCTGATTTAATTTCATTTTTTTCTGATTTTAAGAAAAATGCTAAATACTCAGTGTTTAAAAAAGGCCCACGCAACATTTCAATTTTATCTTTGTACAATTCTCTAAGTTTACCGTCATTAGTTATTATCTCGTCCTTATATGAATTGTCAATTCCAGAAACGTAGTCAATTTTTCCTTTTACTAATTGTAAAAATTCACTTTGTTTTTCAGGGAGAAATGTTATTGAAATAGCTTCTAGGTGAGGTAATTGATTTCCAATTGAATCTTTTTGAAAATAGTTTTCATTTTTTCTAAGTACTAATTTGATGTTTTCTTCCCATCTCATAAATTTAAAGGGTCCTGTGCCTATCGGGTTTGATCTAAATTCGTCATTATAGAATTCAACTACATTTTTTGGTACAACTGAACAATATTTCATTGTTAGTAAACCTAAAAATGCGTTAAAAGGGTTTTTCAATTGAATTTGAAAAATTGAATCATTTTTTGCCTCAAAGTTATCGACCTTATCAAATATCCAACGTCCAGGCGAAGCATTTTTAGGGTCTAATAATCTGTTGAAGCTGTATTCAAAATCATATGCAGTAACATTTCTTTTTTTCAGACTAGGATGCGGATGAAATTTTACAGATGTGTTTATATTAAATGTATAAAGCTTTCCGTTTTCTGAAATTTTCCAACTTTTAGCAATTGAGGGGACAACATTTAATTCTTTATCCATTTCAACAAGACCATTAAAAAGTTGATTTACTGCTTGTATATTTGCAATATCTTTTGCAAAAATTGGATCTAATGAATTTATACTCTTATGTTCATTATATCTAAATACAGTATTTAAGTCTATAGAATTTCTTTCTTCACATGAAGAAAAAATTATAAATAAAGCAATCAATTTGAAGTATAAATTTTGCTTAAAAATTAAGATATCATTTTTGGAAAACATAATTAGTCGTAAATTTACAATCCTTTTAGGATAAAAAAATGCTAGCAAAGAAAAAAGTCGCATTTCACACACTTGGTTGTAAATTGAATTTCACTGAAACTTCAACTATTGCAAGATCATTTATCGAAAATGGTTATGAATTAACAAATTTTGCTAATAAAGCTGATTTTTATGTTATTAATACTTGTTCTGTTACCGATAATGCTGACAAAAAATTTAAAAACATTTTAAACAAAGCAAATAAAAATAACCCCGATGCATTTAATATTGTTGTTGGTTGCTATGCCCAACTTAAACCTCAATCAATCTCTAAAATTCAGGGAGTTGATCTGGTATTGGGTGCCAATGAAAAATTTAATGTAGTTGATTATCTTGATTCTCTTACCAAAGATAATACCCTTGTATACTCTTGTGATATTAACGACGTAAATTCATACGAAAGTAGTTACTCAGTTGATGATAGAACGAGATCATTTTTAAAAATCCAAGATGGATGTGATTACAAGTGCACATATTGTACAATTCCATTGGCTAGGGGTGTTTCAAGAAGTGATAGCCTCGAAAACATAAAAAACAATATTTCTCAAATTTCATCTAAGTCTGTAAAAGAAATTATTTTAACTGGTGTAAATATTGGTGATTATGGAAAAGGTGAGTTTGGTAATAAAAAACATGAAACTACATTTCTTGAGTTAATTAAAGAATTAGACTTGACCACTAATATTGATAGATTCAGAATTTCATCGATTGAACCAAACCTGTTAAAAAACGACATTATAGATTTTGTTTCAAAAAGTAATTTATTTGTACCTCATTTTCATATACCTCTTCAAAGTGGTTCAAATAAAATTCTAGCAAAAATGAAAAGAAGGTATAAAAAAGAACTTTATGAAGATAGGATTAATCATATTCATTCAAAAATAAACGATTGTTGTATTGGAGTTGATGTTATTGTTGGATTTCCAGGTGAAACAGATTCAGATTTTCAAGACACCTATGATTTTTTATTAAATCTTGAAATTTCATATCTACATGTTTTCACTTACTCTGAAAGAGATAATACTGAGGCTGCATTGATGTCAGATTTAATCCCTAAAAACATAAGAAATCAAAGAAGTAAAATGCTCAGGTCACTTTCAGAAAAAAAGAGAAGAATATTTTATAATTCTCAGTTAAATAAAATTAGACCTATTCTTTTTGAAACTGAAAATAAATTAGGTTACATTCACGGATATACGGATAATTACATAAAGGTTAGACATCCATGGAACCCTAATCTTTCAAACAAAATTATATACGCAAAACTATCAAAGATTGACAACGAAGGTTTTGTTAGGCTTGAGGCTTTTGAAAAAAAAGAAAAAGACAAAGAATGTTTAAATTCTGATTCCTACTGGTAAAAGAGACTTGTATTTTCTGTTTTTTCTGATAAACTTTGTAATGATTGCCGCGGTTGGCACAACACTAATATTTCTTTCACGAATTATTTCTAAAACTTCTGAGATAAATAGTTCTGAAAACTCATCTTTAGATTTCATTTCCGGCACAAAAATTTTTGTTAAAAATATTTTTCTTTCTTGAACAGAATATTCAATTATAGCCAAACCTCCACTCACTTTGGTTTCAAATTGTCTTAAAAAGCTGTTATCAACTATCTCCATATTAACATAACTTTATTAAAAAGTTAAATGCAAAAGTAATAAATTTATACTAAACCATTAATTATCAACGTGATTACAGATAAAGAAAATCATATATATATGATGCCGGGGCTGGCTGCTAGTTCATTAGTTTTTGAAAATATTAATCTTAAAAATTCAAAATATCAACTTCATAGACTTGATTGGATTCAGCCAAAAAAAAATGAAAGTATAAACTCCTATTGTAAAAGATTATCTAAAAAAATTAAACACAAAAAACCAATTCTTTTAGGAGTTTCTTTTGGCGGTATCATAGTTCAGGAACTTGATAAAATATTAAATGTAAAAAAATTAATAATCGTTTCTAGTGTTAAAACTCATCATGAATATCCTGTTGTTTTTAAAATAGCTAGAGATTATCAGCTTAATAACGCGCTTCCTTTTGGTATGTTTGATAATTTTGTAAAATTTTCTTTAAAGCTTAATATTAATAAACTATACAAACGGATAGATCTAGCAGAAAGATATTTAACAGAAAGAGATGAGAGATATCTTGAATGGGCTGTTTGGTCATTACTAAATTGGAAACAAGGTGAAATTAGAGAAGATATTATACATATACATGGCGATAAAGACAAAGTATTTCCGATTAATAATATTTCAAATTGTATTAAAATTAAAGGGGGTAAACATGAAATGATAATATTAAGAGCAAAGTGGTTTAATGAAAATTTAGTCTCCTTGATAGAAGAATAAAGTTACCTTCTTCTCACATTACTTCTTCCAAAATGTTGATTCGGTATGTTTGTTTTTTTCATCTGATTTTTCATCATTTTAATCTGATCGGTCATCATACCATTTTTGTCTAAATCTTGTGCTTCTTTGAGCAACTTTTGTGCTTCTAGTTTTCTTCTTTTTGTAAATAATATTCCTGCTAAGTTTAGTTTTGCCATAGCTAAGTCATGATCCATGTTTAAACCTAAGGTTATTGCTGTACGAAAATATTTTTCAGCCTGGTTCATATTTTCTTGTGAAAGAATTAGACCTTTTAAATAATTGTAATAGCCTTGTTGCTTTGTGGTTAAAGCTGATTTTGGATTTTTAATTCTGTTCAGCCATCTATTAGCACCTTCTAAATTCTGTTTTCTTAACTGAAAAAATGCTAATATTAGAAATTCATTTCTAAAAAATAGAAGTACAAAAACCAATGATAATAAAATTAGCATTACTCCATTACCAGTTGAACCTACTGCACCATCCAAAAATTGTTGAATTGAAAAGGCAAAAATTAATAATGCTAATACTATTTTGATGTACTTGTTAAACATTTTTGTTGCAGATTAAAAATTCATCTAAAATTAATAAAAAACAATTTGATAATAATTAAATAAATTGATTTGTTTAACTAAAAACTCTTTGTATATTTGCCCGCAGTTTTAGTTTTAAAACTTTAAAAATTTAAAGATGAGCAAAAGAACTTTTCAGCCTTCAAAAAGAAAAAGAAAAAATAAGCACGGTTTTAGAGAAAGAATGTCTACTGCTGCTGGAAGAAAGGTGCTTTCCAGAAGGAGAGCTAAGGGCAGAAAGAAACTTTCAGTTTCATCTGAAAATAGCCCAAAATAAAATGATTAACAATTGTTAATATATTATATGGTGTTACTAATAGTAACACCTTTTTTTTTACTTTTTTGATTAGTACATTTAAAAAACTTTAATTCAATGCCGAAAGATTCTAACCTCAAATCTCTTTTAATAATAGGTTCTGGTCCAATTGTAATAGGTCAAGCATGTGAGTTTGATTACTCAGGTTCCCAGGCTTTAAGATCACTTAAAGAAGATGGGATTGAGACTATCCTAATAAATTCCAATCCTGCAACAATTATGACAGATCCAGTTATGGCTGATCATATTTATTTATTACCTCTTAATACTGCTTCTATTGTTAAAATATTAAAAGAACATCCACAGATTGATGCTGTTCTTCCCACTATGGGAGGACAAACTGCACTGAATCTTTGTATTGAGGCTGACGACAAAGGAATATGGGATGATTTTGATGTAAAAATTATTGGTGTTGATATTAATGCTATTAATATCACTGAAGATAGAGAACAATTTAGAAATTTAATGTTAGATATTGGAATTCCAATGGCTCCTCAAGCTACGGCTACTTCCTATCTTAAGGGTAAAGAAATTGCACAAAAGTTTGGATTTCCCCTTGTAATTAGGGCTTCATTTACTTTGGGTGGTACCGGCGCTTCATTTGTATATGAAGAAAAAGATTTCGATGAATTATTGACAAGAGGACTAGAAACCTCTCCAATTCATGAAGTTATGATAGACAAGGCATTGATCGGATGGAAAGAATATGAATTGGAACTATTAAGAGATGCAAATGACAATGTTGTTATCATATGTTCAATCGAAAACATGGATCCTATGGGTATTCATACGGGAGATTCTATTACTGTTGCTCCGGCGATGACTCTAAGTGACGTCACGTATCAAAAAATGCGTGATATGGCAATAAAAATGATGAGGAGTATAGGAGATTTTGCTGGAGGTTGTAATGTTCAATTTGCTGTCAGCCCTGACGAAAAAGAAGATATTATTGCTATTGAGATTAATCCCAGGGTGTCTAGATCTTCTGCTTTAGCAAGTAAAGCAACAGGATATCCTATTGCAAAGATAGCTGCAAAGTTAGCAATTGGTTATAATTTAGATGAACTTCAAAATCAGATTACAAAATCTACATCTGCTCTTTTTGAACCAACATTAGATTACGTTATAGTTAAAATCCCAAGATGGAATTTCGATAAGTTCGAGGGTAGTGATAGAAGACTTGGACTTCAAATGAAAGCTGTAGGTGAAGTTATGGGAATTGGAAGATCTTTTCAGGAGGCGTTACACAAAGCAACACAATCACTTGAAATAAAACGAAATGGACTAGGAGCTGATGGTAAAGGAATTACTGATTATGAAACCATTATTTCAAAATTATCTATTGCTTCTTGGGATAGAGTTTTTGTTATTTATGATGCTATCCAGATGGGTATACCATTGAGTAGGATATACGAATTAACCAAAATTGACATGTGGTTCTTAAAGCAGTATGAAGAGTTGCATATTTTGAAGAACGAAATTTCCAACTATTCTATAGAATCGATACCAAGAGATTTATTGTTAGAAGCAAAACAAAAAGGTTATGGTGACAGGCAAATTGCTCATATTCTTGGATGTTTAGAAAGTCAAGTTTATTCTAAAAGAGATGAACTGAATATAAATAGAGTATATAAGTTAGTTGATACCTGTGCTGCAGAGTTTAAAGCATTTACACCATATTATTATTCAACTTTTGAAAATGAAATTGAAACAAATGATGGATCTAAATATTCTGAAAATGAAAGTGTGGTTTCTGAAAAGAAAAAGATAATTGTTTTAGGATCAGGTCCTAACAGGATTGGACAAGGTATTGAATTTGATTATTGCTGTGTACATGGAATTTTAGCAAGCTCAGAGTGTGGCTACGAAACAATAATGATTAATTGTAATCCAGAAACTGTATCCACTGATTTCGATATTGCTGACAAGCTTTATTTCGAGCCTGTTTTTTGGGAACATATTTATGATATAATTAGACATGAAAAACCTGAAGGTGTTATT
>VMCO01000025.1 GCA_008081325.1 Flavobacteriaceae bacterium | reverse complement strand
AATTATTTCAAAATTAATAACTCCGTTTGGTACATTAATTTGAGCAATTTCTCCGGTTAAAATTCCAACAACTTGTAATGTTGACGAAAATAGTGTAAGCTCTACAAATAATCATGTTGAATCAGGGAAATTTAGAGGAAAGGATGCTGCAAAAAAATACTTTGATGAATTTGAAAAAGTAATATTAAAAGCTAATAAATTAAACAAAAAAATTAGTGCCATGATTTTTGAACCAATAATTAGTTGTGGTGGACAAATTGAGATGCCTGATAGTTTTTTGAAAAATTGTAAAAAAGTATTGGATAAGTACAACATACTTTTAATAGCTGATGAAGTTCAAACAGGCTTTGGCAGGGTTGGTGAAAAATTTTGGGGATTTGAATTGCATGATGTAATTCCTGATATAGTAACTTTAGGTAAACCAATGGGAAATGGCCATCCAATAGGAGCGGTTGTTTGTACAAATGAAATTTCAAAAAAATTTGATAATGGTTTAGAATTTTTTAGTTCTTTTGGAGGTAATCCTGTTTCATGCATTATTGCAAACGAGGTGCTGAATGAAATTGAAAATAAAAACCTACAAGAGAATGCACAAAGAACAGGTAGTTATCTAAAAAATGAATTAAAAAAATTGTCGAAAAAACACCCAATCATTGGTGATGTCAGGGGGAGGGGTTTATTTTTAGGTTTAGAATTAGTTGATAAAAATTTAAATCCTGAAGCTAGAAAAGCAGCCTACTTAGTGAATAGAATGAAAGAACTGGGAGTTCTTATGAGTAATGATGGTATAGATAAAAATGTTATAAAAATAAAACCACCGTTAATCTTCTCAATCGAAGATTCAAAAAAACTAATAATACTTCTAGAAAAAGTATTTGCAGAAAATTTTATGGCATCAGATTAAAATTTTCTATTTGGATTAAATCTGTCGATATTTATACTTGTTTTTTTATTGTCAATAATTTCAGAAACAATTTTTCCTGTTCCAGTGCTCATGCTCCAACCCATCATAGCATGACCTGTAGCTATGATAACATTATCTAGCTTTTTGGTCCTACCAATATATGGAACACCATCAGCTGAAATAGGTCTAAATCCATAATCAGCATTATTCCTTTCAGTTGTTGGAATTTTAACAGAAGGATAGAATGACTCTACAGCATCACATATTGCATTAACTCTGTTTTTTCTTATCCTATTATTAATTGAGGAAATTTCCATGGTTCCAGAATATCTTGTAAATCCATTCATTGGTGTTATTGCACATTTTGGTTCGACCAAAATTGCAGGACAGGAAATTTTGGTTTTTGACAAATGATTTACACTATAGCCTTTTCCCGCTTGAAGTAACAGATCAATTCCTAACTTTTTACATAATTTAGAAGTCCATGTACCTGCTGACAATACGTATTCGTCAAAACTTAATTTTTTATCTAAAATATTAACAGATTCAATTTTACTGTTTTTAATATTAAAAGAATCAATTTCAGTATTAGTGATACATTTTACTCCCTTTTTCTTAATATAATCTTTTAGTTCAGTAATTAATTCACCAGGTGTAGTGTGATGATCGCAATAAAAATATGCTGCTCCTATCGAATCTATTTTCACATTGGGTTCAAGAACCTTTATTTCATTTTGATTTAAAATTTTTGCCCTTAAACCATTTTGAACAGCCAAATCAACTACATCTTTTTCCTTTTCAAGAGATTTTTCAGTTTTACATAACATCAACAACCCTTTTTGATCATAATGAAAATTCATTTTGTTTTTATTCTTAATGTCTTTTAATAAATCTTGACTCAAAAGTGATATTTCAATTATAGGAAGAATAGAATTTTCTACATTACTATTGGAACATGACTTATTAAATGCATATAACCATTTAAAAAAATCTAAATTTATCCTGGGTTCAACATAAAATGGACTTGAAGAATTAAACATCCATTTTAATCCTTGTTTAATTACACCAGGGGCTGCTAAAGGTATTATATGGCCAGGTGATAAATATCCAGCATTTACATATGATGCACCGCTATTCATTCCGAATTTGTCAATAATTGTTACATCATGACCGCTCTTTGACAGGTAATATGCAGAACATATACCAATTATACCGCCACCTACTATCAATATTTTTTTTGACATCTTAAATTACTTGAAAACCTGAACAAAATGGATCATCATCATCAACAATTATTTTATTATATCCATAAATTTTAGCCCATCCTCTGATGACAGGTGTTATTCCATCATATTCTTTTATTTTGGTTGTTTTTTTAACTCTACAATTAAACTTTGAACCAATATAGCTTTCATGTACAAATTCCTCTCCAATCTTTAATTCATTTTTAGAAAATAATTGAGCCATTCTTGCTGAGCTTCCAGTTCCACAAGGTGATCTATCGATAGCTTTATCTCCATAAAAAACTGCATTTCTTGATGAAGATTTAGAATCAATTACTTTCCCTGTCCATAAAATATGAGAAACATTTTTTATTGACTTGTCATAAGGATGAATAAATTTTTCTGAATATTTATTATTGATTTTATCTCTTATTTCACGAGAATATGAAATAAGCTGTTCAGCTTTGTAGTCCTCCAAACCAGAATAGTTTTTTTGTTCTTCAATAATAGCATAAAAATTACCGCCATATGAAACGTCAAAATTTATTTCGCCTAGAGTATCAGAGATAACGGATAAATTATGACCGGCCAGAAAACTATCTACATTTACAATTTCTACCCAACTTACTTTTTCATCTTTTTTTAGGTAAGTTACCTGAATGACTCCAGCAGGTACCTCTATATTTAGGATACCTTCAACTTTGGGCTTTATCAAATTTTCTTCTAAAGCAATTGTAACTATTCCAATTGTACCATGACCACACATTGGTAAACAGCCAGATGTTTCCAAGAATAAAATAGCAAAATCATTTTTAGAATCTTGTGGAGGAAAAATCATTCCTCCACTCATCATATCATGACCTCTGGGTTCAAACATTAGTGACTTTCTGATCCAATCAAATTTTTTTAAAAAATCTAATCTTTTTTCACTCATCGAAATCCCCTCTAAATCAGGTTTCTCTGTTAAAATTAATCTAACTGGATTACCACAAGTATGTGCATCAATGCACTCAAAAATGTGCTTACTCATTTTTTTTCTCTATGTAATTATTGATTCTCCTCTCAAGAGTTGGTAATGTAACTGTTCCGTATTCTAAAATTTTTTCATGAAATTCTCTAATGTCAAATTTATCACCTAATTCATTTTTAGCTTTACTTCTAAGCTCACGAATTTTTAGTTCACCTATTTTGTAAGATAAAGCTTGACCTGGCCACGAGATATATCTGTCAATTTCAGTGTTAACCTCGTGTAAAGACAATGCTGTATTTTTTGACATGTAATCGATGGCTTTTTCTTTTGACCATCTCTTTGCGTGAAGTCCAGTGTCTACAACTAATCGACAAGCTCTCCACATCTCATAAGTAAATTTTCCAAATTTTTCATAAGGGGTTGTGTATATACCCATTTCATCAGCTAGAAACTCTGTGTATAGACCCCAGCCTTCTCCATATGCAGACAGATATAAATTTCTTCTGAATCTAGGAATACTGTCTCCCAATTCGTTATTTAAAGCACTTTGGAGGTGATGTCCTGGAACTGCTTCGTGTACTGTTAAAGCAGGGATTGTATAAAGAGTTCTACTTTTTAAATCGTAGGTGTTTACCCAATAATAACCTGGATCTGTACTATTTTTTGAAGTACCTACATATCTACCCCCAGTATATTTTGGAGCTATAGCATCAGGAACAGGTGCAACACCATATGGTTTTCTTGGAAGGGTTTTAAAAAATCTCGGAAGTTGTTCATCGGCTCTTTTAGAAATATCTCTTGCATACATCAAAAGCTCTCTCGAAGTTTTGGCATAGAATTGCTCATCAGTTCTCAAGAATTCAAAAAATTCTTCAAAAGAACCTTTAAATTTCAATTCATCAATAATTTTTATCATTTCTTTTTTAATCCTTGCCACCTCTTTTAAGCCAATTTCATGAATTTCATTAGCTGTATATAATTCACTTGTAGTGTAATAGTTGATTCTGTTTTGATAGAATTCGGCTCCATTTGGGGTTTCTGAAACCCCAATGGTAGTTCTTGTTTTTTTATAGTATTCCTTTTCAAAGAAATCCTTGATTCTGATAAATTGAGGCACAACACTCTTTTCAATAGCATTTTTTGCTGCAATAAGTATTGAATCTCTTTGAATCTCTGTTATATCATTTGGTAATTTTTTAAAAGGAGAATAAAAATAATTAGATTCAAAATCTTGAGTGATATGATCATTATATGTGGATTCATAGCCTTTAAAAATTACCAAAGGCTGAGATACACCTTTTTCAAGTCCTTTTCTTAAAAGAGGTAAGTACTGATCAACATATTGAGGTATAGCATTTAGCTTATTTAAATAATTTTTAATCTGCTCATAATTATACATTGGTCTAACATTGTAAACAAGACTACTATGAAAACCTGAATCTGAAAGTAATGGATTTAGAAATCTTTCAAAATCATAATATGCAATTATATCATTCAATACAAACGATAACAATTCATATGAAATATTATCGTTTTCATCTAGATTGGTAATATCAATGTAATCTAATTTTAGTAAAAGACTTTCAGCAAATTCTTTCTCAGCTTTAAAGTATTCTTCAGAAAAATTACCTAGAGGATAATCCTCATAATTGTAGCCTTCATGGTTTTGGTATTCTTTAATAATTGCATCTAGTTTTTCATTATCGCGGTTACATGAGAATAAAATAAATATTGATAAAAAAAGAATTTTATATTTCATAATTGTAAATATTTTTAAAATCAAATCTCATTCTTAGAGGCGACACCGTTTATTTTACGGTTTATCATTAATGGATTATCATTTTTTAATTCATTTGGAAGTAAATTTTGAGGGAAATCCTGAAAACTAACAGGCCTAAGCCATCTTTTTATTGAATTAACCCCAACTGCTGTAAATCTTGAATCAGTTGATGCTGGATAAGGACCACCATGAGTCATTGATGGACAAACTTCAACTCCAGTCGGTACTCCATTAAATATAATTCTACCTACTTTTAATTCTAGAGCATTAATAATTTTTTCGCTTAAAATCTTTTCATTAGTATCTGCAAATATTGTTCCTGTTAGTTGTCCTTCCATTGAATTAATTACCTGAAGCATTTCATTATGATCCAGACATTTTACAATTAATGAACATGGACCGAAAATTTCATCTTGGAGCTTTTTATCTTGGATGAAGTTTTTAGCTGTTACGGTTGATATAACATGTTTTGGAAAATTCGCCTTTGACTCAGAATCCTCTCTTGTTAGAACCGAAACATGTTTATTTTGTTTAATGTTTTCTAGACCATTATTATATGCATTATATATGTTGGGGTGAAGCATACAACTAGGCGATAATTTTTCAATTTCCTCAACTAACTTTTTTATGAATAAATCAAAAATATCAGATTCAAAAGAAATAATAATTCCAGGATTAGTACAAAATTGCCCAGATCCTATAGTTATTGATTTAGCAAATTTTTCTGCTAATTCAGCAAATTCTTTACGGAGTTTTTCTGGAAATATTAGCACTGGATTTACACTTCCCATTTCAGCAAAAACTGGAATAGGATTTTCTCTTTTTGATGCTAAATCATAAATCGCACGCCCACCTCTCAAACTACCAGTAAAACCAACCGCCTTAACTATTGGATTATTAACCAGTTTTTGTCCAACTTCAATTCCTTTACTGTTCAAATTAGAAAAAACACCGTTAGGCATATCAGTTATTTTAGCAGCCCTAATAATTGCTGCCGAAACTAACTCTCCTGTTCCAGCATGCATTGGATGAGATTTTAATATAACAGGACACCCTGCAGCCAACGCAGAAGCAGTATCACCACCTGCAGTTGAGTAAGCTAACGGGAAATTACTTGCACCAAAAACCGCAACTGGTCCAAGTGGCATTAACATTTTTCTTAAATCAGGTTTTGGAACTGGAACTCTATTTGGAATTGAAGTGTCAATAGAAACTTCTTGAAAGTCTCCGTTAATTAGGAGTTCTGAGAATGACCTTAATTGATTAACCGTACGTGTTAATTCCGCCAGACATCTAGCTTCGGTCAAACCGGTTTCAGAACAATAAATATTTACTATATCAGTTGAAATCGAATTTAATTCATCTGCTATTTGATTTAAAAATTTAGATTTCTCTACAGATGAAATAAGCTTATATTTTTTAAATGCTTGGAATGCAAGTTCCACTGATTTTTGAATTTCTGAATCACTAGCCTCATAGAAAGTTATATCATTATCAATATTTAATTTTGGGTTAAATGTCTGAAATGTTACGGACGAATTTGAAGATAAATTGTCTCCAATATAATTTTTACCAGTTATCATAATTAAAAGCTATATTTTGATAAATCAGGTCTATTTTTAATTCCTGTATTTATAATTTCTAAAACATTTTCTCTTTCTTTACCGAATAAAGGTTTTCTTGGAAGTCTTACATTTTCAGAACCAATTCCTAGTATTGTTTCTGCCAATTTTATATTTTGAACTAGTTTTGGATTTATATCTAATTCTAGTAAAGGTAAAAACCACCTGTATATTTCTATTGCTTCTTTTATTTTGTTCTGTGATTGAAGTTTATAGATTGCAACGGTTTCCTCGGGAAAAGCACAAACCAATCCAGCAATCCAGCCATCTGCACCCATTAATAAACTTTCTAGAGCAATTGTATCTACACCGGTCATAATTTTTAATCTAGATCCAAAATTATTTTTGAGCCTGGTGACATTTGAAATATCCCTCGTTGATTCTTTAACAGCTTTTATATTATCACATTTTAAAAGCTTTTCAAACATTCCTATAGTAACCTCAATGCCGTAATCGACAGGGTTATTGTAAATCATAATAGGAAGGTTTGTGGAATTTGCAATAGCTTCAAAATAACTAATGGTCTCATTTTCTCCAGACTTATAACGCATCGGCGGTAATACCATCAACCCACTTGCGCCAAATTTTTCTGCACATTTAACACTTTCTAGAGCATCTTTTGTTGACTGCTCGGCAATATTGACAACAACTGGAATTTTATTACGTACAAAATCAACCGTATTTTGGGTTAAAATATTTTTTTCATTTTGGGTTAAAGTACTTGCTTCTCCCAATGATCCACCCAAAACAACTGCATCAATACCTGCTTTTAACTGAAAATCTAAATTTTTATTAAAAAGACCCAAGTCTAATTTATCATCACTACAAAATTTAGTAGTCATTGCTGGCATAACACCTCTCCATTTCATATAATTAAGATTTTATACTGAAGATAATGTTTTTTTACTAATTTTTTTTTTGTCTATTTTGATAAAAACAAATCTGACGCTAAACCATCGGTTAAAAATTTATAATCTTTAGAGGGATATAGAATATTGTTTGTTTTGATTAGCGCACCAACTCTAACTTTATGATCTATTTGTTTAATCAAATTGTCTAAATTTAAATTGGAAAATTTAAATTTTATCGATTCTAAGTCTACTCCATCCGAGGTTCTCAATCCAATCATTATTGTTTCATTCAATATGTCAATTTCAGAAAGAGTTTCTGATTCTTGAGGCAACTTATTTACTTTAATCTTTTCAATATATTTTTGATTATTGCTAATATTCCATTTCCTAGTGGTTCCATCAAATGAATGGGCAGAAGGTCCAAATCCAATATATTTTTCTCTTTTCCAATATGTAAGATTATTTTTACACTCATAACCAGGTTTAGCAAAGCTTGAAAACTCGTAATTAGAATATCCAATTTTGGTTAATAGATCATAAACAAACTCAAATTGTAATTTCTGATCAGTATCTTTTACTTCTTTAATCTTTTTATTTTCGATTAATTTTTTTAATGCGGTTTTTGGCTCAACCGTCAATACGTAAGTAGAAATATGAGGCACATCATATTGTAGGGCAGTTTCAATATTTTTTTTCCATTGATCAAATGAACTATGAGGAATTCCGTAAATTAAATCAATAGAAAAATTATTAAAATTATTTTTGATTTTTTTAATTGAATTAATTGCAGCTTTTGAATTATGACTTCTGTTCATTAAAACCAAATCAGAATCAAAAAAAGATTGAACTCCAAGACTTACTCTATTGATGCCATTTTTTTTCCACACTTCAATTTTCTCAGAACTTATATCATCGGGGTTACATTCAATAGTGATTTCAGCGTTTTTGGAAATATTGAATTTTTTATGAATTGCACTAAAAATTTTCTCTAATTCATGCTCACTAATAATAGACGGGGTTCCACCGCCTAAATAAACTGAATTGATATTATCAGTTAATTCATTAGATCTTAAATAAATTTCATTTACGATTGCGTCAACAATTAAGTCTTTTGACTTTAACGAAGTAGAAAAATGAAAATTACAATAATGACATGCTTTTCTACAAAATGGAATATGAATATATATACTGCTTATGACCCTCTTATTTTATCTTTATTTTTATTAACAAAACTTGTCCATCCAGAATATTTTTTTCCTTCTATAGAATTTTTTGAGTTATAGAAATGACATACAGCAGCTGCTAGTCCGTCTGTTGAATCTAGATTTTTTGGCAACTCTTTTATTAAGAGTAAATTCTGTAACATCTTTGCTACCTGTTCTTTACTAGCATTTCCGTTACCGGTTATTGCCATTTTTATTTTTTTCGGTGAATACTCGGTAATTGGAATCTCTCTGGAAAGACCGGCAGCCATTGCTATTCCTTGAGCTCTACCTAGTTTTAACATACTTTGAATATTTTTTCCAAAAAAGGGGGCTTCTATTGCTATTTCATCAGGCTTGAACTCTTCAATCAAAGAAATTGTTCTTTCAAATACTAATTTTAATTTTATATAATGATCTTTATGCTTTGTCAGATTCAACTCATTCATTTCTATTAAAGACATTTTTCTGTCCTTAATTTTGATTATTCCAAAACCCATTATTGTAGTTCCTGGATCAATACCTAAAATAATTTTTTCACTCATTACTATTATTCAGTTGATATTATAATTGGGATTTTGAATATTACATCTACTTGCTGACCTCTTTTTATAGCGGGATATAACTTTGGTAGATTTGAAATTGTTTTATTAAATGATCTGCTGATTACTTCTTTGTATTTGATGTTTTGACTTGAAATATTTATACTTTCAATGGAAATTTCAGCTGTTTTATCAACTTTTAAAATCATATTAACGGTGTCAACAAGTGTTCTGTTGAGAATTAAACTATTATTTGTTAGATTTTCTTTAAAACTTTCCGTTATTGTTTCAACAAAACAATTATTTTTTTCCGAAATACTATTTATACCTAAACAGTTTTCAAAGACCGGGTATTGATCAACTTCGTTCCAATTAAACGATTTTAATTCTTCATTTATAAATTCATCAACGGAAATTTTTCTGTCAATCTTAAAATCAAATTGACATGAATTAAGTAA
>VMCO01000026.1 GCA_008081325.1 Flavobacteriaceae bacterium | reverse complement strand
TGATGATATTTCTGAAATTATCTTATCAATGCTCAAAATATCGCTTTAAATAATTTTCGGTGTTAGCAAATATTCTCTCTGAAATATTTTTTGAAAAAGATTTAGTAAATTTTTCAGATGTTATTTTTTCGTACAGCTCAATATATCTATCAGAAACTGAATTAATATAATCGTCAGACATTTCAGGAATTTTTTGATTGTCTAATCCTTGAAAATTATTTGATATTAGCCATTGCCTAACAAATTCCTTTGATAGTTGTTTTTGTGGATCATTATTCAGCTGTCTTTCTTCATAACCGTCTAAGTAAAAATATCTTGATGAATCAGGTGTATGAATTTCATCAATCAAAACAATATCTCCGTTAACAGTTTTTCCAAACTCATACTTAGTATCTACTAATATTAAACCTCTTTCTCTTGCTATTTCAGATCCTTTACTAAATAAAGTTCTTGTATAATGCTCAAGAATTTCATAGTCTTCAATTGTAACTATACCCTTAGATATTATTTCCTCTTTACTAATATCTTCATCGTGTTTTCCAGTTTCTGCCTTAGTTGCTGGAGTGATTATAGGTTCAGGAAATTTATCATTCTCTTTCATTCCTTCAGGCATGTCAATACCACACAATTTTCTAATTCCTTTTTTATATTGTCTTGCGGCATGACCTGACAAATAACCTCTAATAACCATTTCAATTTTAAATGGTTCACATAAGTGTCCGACTGAAACATTAGGATCAGGACTATCAATTAACCAGTTAGGAACTAAATCTTTAGTCTCGTTCATCATTTTAATTGCAATTTGATTAAGTATTTGACCCTTAAACGGAATACCCTTAGGCATGACTACATCAAATGCTGAAATTCTATCAGATGCAACCATAACTACCACATCATTTCTTAAATAATAAACATCTCTAACTTTTCCGTGATACACTTTCTCTTGAAAAGAAAAATTGAAATTTGAATTTGTTAGGGTACTTGACATATTAATTGTTGTTTTCTATGTTTTTATATGCATCAACGATTTTCTTAACTAACTTGTTTCTAATTACATCTGATTCATCTAAATGAACAATACCAACTCCAGGGGTGTTTTTTAATATCAGGATAGCCTCTTTGATTCCAGAGATGGCATTCCTTGGTAAATCAACTTGTCCAGGATCTCCTGTGATTATGAATTTTGCATTTTTACCCATTCTTGTTAAAAACATTTTCATTTGAGAATGAGTTGTATTTTGCCCTTCATCCAAAATAACAAATGCGTTATCAAGTGTTCTACCCCTCATGAATGCTAGCGGAGCTATTTGAATTACCTCATCCTCCATATATTTTTTTAATTTTTCGGACGGAATCATATCTTTTAACGAATCATACAAAGGCTGCATATAAGGGTCTAATTTTTCTTTTAAATCTCCAGGTAAAAAACCAAGATTTTCACCAGCTTCAATGGCTGGTCTAGTCAAAATTATTTTTTTAACATTTTTATTTTTTAATGCCTTAACAGCTAATGCTATTCCTGTATAAGTTTTACCGGTTCCAGCTGGACCAATAGCAAAAACCATATCGTTTTTATTAACACTATCAATAATTTTTCTTTGGTTTAAAGTTCTCGCTTTAATAACTCTACCACTGACACCATGTAGAATTGGCTTGTGACTCTCGTTTGATGTCTCTAATTCAAGATCAGATTTAGTAAGAAGTGTTTCTATCTCATTTTCAGAAAGAATATTGTACTTTAAAAAATAGTTAATTATTTTGTTGATTCTAGTTTCGAACTCCGATAGTTCTTCAGAGTTTCCGTAGGCTTTTATTTGACTTCCTCTTGCAACAATTTTTAAGTTTGGAAAATTACTTTTTAGAAACTTTATATTTTTATTTTGTGGACCAAAGAAATCCTTTGGGTCGATACTTTCAATTTTTATTACTTTTTCTTCCAAATTTTTAAATGTTATTAATCAGAATATAATTTACTAGATTACTAAATCTAAAATACGTAATTTCATAACCACTTACATTAATAAATATTAACAATTTAATGTCGATAATTACTCTCATAACAGATTTCGGAAATAAAGATCATTTTGTTGCTAAAATTAAAGGAGAAATATACAGTAATTATGATAATGCAAAAATTGTTGACATTTCTAACAATGTATCCCCTTTTAATATCATGGAAGCCGCATATATACTTGAAAATGCATACAAGAGCTTCCCGGATAAAACTGTACATATCATCGACGTTGACTCAGAGAAAACATTGGAAAAGAAACACATTGTGATGTATTTAGATAATCATTTCTTTATCTCATCTGATAATGGTATTTTAAGTATTCTATGTCAGAATATTAATCCAGAAAAAATTTATGAAATAATCATTCATGATGAATTGGATAAAATTGATTCTAGTACAAAAATATTCTCTAAAGTTGCATGTCATTTAGCAAAAGGTGGTAAACCAGAACTTATAGGAAAAGAAATTAATGAAATAAAACCTGTAAAAAATCTAAAACCATTTATTAATGAAGATTCAAGTCAAATTATATCTAGTGTTATATACATCGACAATTTTGGAAATGTCATTACAAATTTGAAAAAAAATGTCTTTGATGAAATAAGAAAGGGAAGATCATTCGAAATCTCAGTAAGAAATTATAAATTCAAAAAAATATATAACAAATACACTGATATAGTAAATTATGAAATTCCGATTAACCAAAGAAATGATGAAGGTAAGGGTTTAGTTGTTTTTAATTCTAGTGATCTATTACAGATTTCAATATACAGAAGCAATCCCCAAAATGTGGGAACAGCATCTTCTTTGATGGGGTTGAAAATATATGACTCCGTAACTATATCATTTGAATGAGTTTACTATGTTAATAAGTTTATTTAAGAATATTTTATCAATATGATATATTTGTCATTAATATCTAATCTAATCCTATGAAATTCATTGTATCAAGTAGTACTCTTTTGAAAAAACTTCAAATTTTGGGAGGTGTTATAAATACTTCCAATACTATTCCAGTTTTAGATCATTTTTTATTCGATTTAGATAGTTCAAAGCTAATGATTACTGCAAGTGATCTTGAAACCACAATGATTTCGTCAGTTGATGTTGATAGCTCAAGCAAGGGATCAGTTGCAATTCCGTCAAAGCTTTTAATTGATACTTTAAAAACTTTTCCAGAACAACCTCTTACATTTACAGTAGAAGAAAATAATACTGTTGAGATAAGTTCAAATCATGGTAAATATGCTTTGGCATATACTGAGGGTGATCAATTCCCTAAAACTATTACTTTAGATAACCCATCTAGCACCAAAATTTCCAGCAATGTTTTAGCTAAGGCCATAAACTCAACAATTTTTGCCTCTGGAAATGATGATTTGAGACCCGTAATGAGTGGAGTATTTTTTCAATTAAGCTCTGATAATTTAACTTTTGTTGCAACTGATGCTCATAAACTGGTTAAATATAAAAGAAATGATATTAAAGCTTCTACGCTTGCAGAATTTATAATGCCTAAAAAACCTTTAAATCTGTTAAAAAACATAATTGATAATGATCATGAAGTAACTATTGAATATAATAATTCCAATGCTAAATTTGATTTGGACGGGTTAACCGTGATTTGTAGATTAATCGATGGACAGTATCCAAATTATGAAGCTGTTATTCCAAATGAAAATCCAAATGTATTAACAATCGATAGGTCTTTATTATTAAGTTCATTAAAAAGAGTTTCAATATTTTCAAACAAAACAACTCACCAAGTAAGATTAAAAATTGCAGGAGCTGAACTCAATATTTCAGCTGAAGATATTGATTTTAGTAATAAAGCAGAGGAAAGATTAACCTGTGATTATAAAGGTGAAGATATTGAAATAGGCTTTAATTCTAGATTCCTTATCGAAATGACTAATAACTTAGACTGCAAAGAGGTTAAATTAGAAATGAGCTTACCAAACAGAGCTGGTATACTTAGACCACTTGACGGCTATTCTGATGATGAGGAACTTATCATGCTAGTGATGCCGGTTATGCTTAATAATTAAACTACTTTTTAAATACAACTAGTTTAGCTTTATAACCTGTTGTAATAAGCCATTTTTTATTAGATAGCTGTTTGCCAAATTCATCTAAAACTAATAGTTGAGCTGTATTAGGACTTGACTCACCTTCATTGAGAGCGATAAATTCTATGTTATTATAGCCTTCATCTAAGTCTATATCAACCACATAAAAAACAGATGACAGAAGAATATTTGGATGTATTACTGCACCGTTTATCATTAATCTAATTCTATCACCATCTACATATTCGTGATCTCTACATTTAATTATAATGTAATCAGAATCGGTTTCTAATTCACCCAAATAAAAGTCTTTGCTAAATTTTGATTTATTTAATTTACCCTCATTAAAGGTTTGACGAATTTTCCATGTTGGCGTTACCAAATCTGTTTTACCAGTTATATCAATTTCTTGCTTAGTTGAACTAATATCGAAGTCTAAATTATAGTTAAAAAACTTTTTTGGTTCTTTGTTGGTTAAACCTGAAGGTGTAATTCTTTTAAGATTAAAAGTTTCTTTATTTACACTACTCGTATCTAAAGATTTTATTTTCAATGACTTAATTGCAGTTTCTTGAGCAAAAGAATTTATAAATAAAAAAAGAAATAAAAATAAAATTTTGTAAACCTTCATTGCATAAAATAAGATCAAAACAAAGATATTTAAAATGATGGTCTGATTTTAAAATATTAAACTTATCTTAACACTTAACAAGCTTAAACAAACTAAATAAACACTTGGAGGCATTTGAACTATTAGGGTTTTTTGGTGCATTTATGGTTGGACTAATTTTGGGTCTAATTGGAAGTGGTGGATCAATACTTTCCGTACCTATTCTTGTATATTTATTTGGAATTAATCCTGTTACCGCTACTGCTTATTCTCTTTTTATTGTAGGAAGCACTTCTTTAATTGGTTCTATCAAAAATTTAAGAGAAAAACTAATCAATTATACAACCACTTTATTGTTTTCAATTTCAGCTGTAATCACAGTGTATTTAACAAGAAAATATTTTATTCAGATGATTCCTGATACGATTATAGACTCTGATCTAATATTTCTAAGCAAAAACCAATTAATAATGTTTTTGTTCTCAATTCTAATGCTTGTCGCAGGTTTCTTGATGATAAAAAAGACGCCTAAGACAATTGTCGGATTAAAACAAACTAAAACGATTGCTCCTAATAAATTTTTAATTTTTGCCGAAGGTTCTTTAATTGGTTTTTTAACGGGACTTGTTGGAGCAGGTGGTGGATTTATTATTATCCCTATTCTTGTTATTCTATCTGATTTAAGAATGAAAGCTGCCATTGCTACCTCTTTAGCAATTATTTCATTAAAATCTCTAATTGGCTTTACTGGTGATGTTCAAAATCTTGAGATTGACTGGGTATTTCTACTATCATTTACTTTAATTTCAATTATAGGAATATTTATAGGACAGATGTTTTCCCAGAAAGTTCCTGAAAATAAATTAAAAATGATCTTTGGTTTATTTGTAATATTTATTGGCTTTACTATTCTATTTATAGAATTTACTTAGATTTCTTTCCCATAGCATATCCTAACGGAAGAATCAAAAACAAAGCATAAATCTTAAATAAAAATCCAATTAACGGAATAATTATCATAAGGAAAATCCAAAAGTTCTTATTTCTAGACAATTATTAATCTCTTTTGATAGCCATACACTCGATTTCAAGTTTGGCCCCCAATGCTAAACCACTTCCTGCAAAAGCACTTCTGGCTGGAAGTTTCTCGGGGTTAAAGAACTTTTTATACTCTTGACTCATTAAAGGCCAATCCTTTATATCGGCAAGCATACAAGTACATTTAAAAACATCATCCATTGAACCTCCCATTTTTTCTAATTTATTTTTAATATTAGTTAATGTTTGTCTGGTTTCAGCTTCAATTCCTCCAGAAACAAGTGTCCCATCATCTAAGGTTCCTATTTCACCTGAAAGGTAAATAATACCATTAACAACTGTAGCTTCCGAAAAAGGATAGCCTCTATCAATGTTTTCCTGTGAGTTTATAAACTTTATTGAATTAGTGTGATTACTTGAAGTGTTTTTAACGTCTTTATTAGCTACTCTCAAAGAAATGCAAGAATTAAAAAGAAATAAGATTGATAAAATTATATAATTAACCTTCATGGTTTTCAAATTTAGAGTTACTGAATACTAGAAATATAAAAATTAATATTCCTATTGAGGATACTATTGTACTGATAATTCCAGAATTAGATAACACTATGTAATCTGAAACAATATCGAATATAACTAATGCCGTGAAGACCTGTTTTCTCTGATCAAAAAAAAGTGCTGAGACCCTTTTATAGTGAGTAGCAAGGCCAAACCAAATAGCAGGAATTACGCTCAATACAAAAATCAATATCCAACCGAAAGTGAATGAATTTAGAAAATCATTTAAATAAAATTCTGGATTTTCAGCTATTTTCTGAGCTAACTCATCTCCAAAAGCTTGAATAGCCATCTGATTTTCAATTGATGGATCAGAAATGTCGAAATTACCAAGTGAGGTAAAATAAGAAGTCCATTTTGAAATTAATGCAATTATTAGTGGTATTGAAAGAACTATATTGAATAATGTTCTTAAAAACAAAGTTGTCCCGCTAATAGTTCCAGCGAAAGAAAAATATTTTTTCATGGTTAGTTTTTAATGAAATCAAAATTAATTAAAAATTCTAAAAAACAGCCTTGGTGTGTTTTTTAAATATTTTTTGTAAGAATCTAGATGACCCCATTTTTTATTTGCTTGATTTTCTAACATTCTAATACCAGAAATGTATACAAGTAATATATATACAAATATCGGAGATATCAATGTGAAATATTGAAATCCTTCAAGAGATGAAAATGACATAACAGTAATTCCTAGCCATAATAATATTTCACCAAAGTAATTAGGATGTCTGGAGTAAGCCCATAATCCGCTTGAAATAAACTTATCCTTATTATCAATATTTTTTCTAAAAACTGTTTTTTGATGATCTGCCAAAACTTCAATAATAAAACCTGAAATAAATATCATTAATCCGATATAAAATATATTATTAACGATAATTCCTGAATATGAAGAAAGTGCGGTCAAAACACATAATAAGCACATTGACACCCACATTCCCTGAAGAGTCCATGTCATAAAAAATCTAGTAAAATTAGGTTTAATATCCCTAAATCTTCTATCCTCTCCAGCTTTATGAATCCTCATAAATAAGAAGGATCCAAGTCTAATTGCCCAAATAGCTATGCATGCAACAATTATATAATCAGCAATATTACCAGAATCGGTAATATATAAAGTAAAAAATACGGTTGTTAAATAAGTAAGACTGCCTGTTAAATCATAAAACTTTTCTGTTTGAAAAATAAATGCAGGAATAAAGGATATCCACTGAATACAGAAGATTAATAAAATTAGATTTTTAACTAATGGAAGATCTGTTAATAGTGCTATCTGAAAGGGAATATAAAAAGCTATTATTGACGAGAGGATATTAAATAAGTGGTTTTTCATTTTATCAAGATATAAATAATGAAAAGCAATAAGTATACCGATAAATATAATCTGTACTGGTTTCTAACTTTTATATACTCAATATTTTCTGGAAAAATATTTAAAAACAACCCTTTTAATTCCTTAATAAAAATTGGTTTAATATTAATTTTCCAATCATCTGTTTGGTAAACAATCTTCCTGAATTTACTTCTAAAAAAAGTACTTGGAATTCCCCAAATAAATAATACTAAAAGTAAATATTTTGACATCACTATTGTTTATTCATAACATATTTGTCCAACCACTGATCTTGTTCCCATAGAACATGAAAAATACTTTCCTTAGATCTATATCCATGACTCTCTTTGGGTAACATCACCAGTCTGACCGTAGCTCCCAATCCTTTAAGTGCATTAAAATATCTTTCACTTTGCATTGGGTAAGTTCCAGAATTATTATCGTCTTCCCCATGAATTAACAATAGTGGAGTTTTCATTTTATCTGAGTGCATAAATGGCGACATAGAATAGTAAACTTCTGGAGCATCCCAATAACTTCTTTCTTCACTTTGAAAACCAAATGGCGTTAATGTTCTATTATAAGCTCCACTCCTAGCTATACCAGCAGCAAAAAGATTGCTGTGGGATAACAAATTAGCTACCATAAAAGCACCATAACTATGACCCCCAACTGCTACTCTTTCTGTATCAATATACCCTAACTTATCAATAGCATCTATTGCAGCTTTTGCATTATCCACCAGTTGTTTTCTAAAACTGTCATTAGGCTCAACTTTATCTTCTCCTACGATTGGGAATGAAGCATCGTCCAAAACAGCATAGCCTTTGGTAATCCAATAAACCATTGATCCATAGTAAGGATAAGTAAACTTATTTGAGTTTTTAGTTGTTTGACCTGCACTTGTTCTATCTTTAAATTCCCTTGGGTATGCCCATAAAATCATTGGTAATTTTTTTTGAGAATTTAGATCATAATCAACAGGTAAGTATAAAATTCCTGAAAGATCTAATCCGTCACTTCTTTTGTAATTAATAACCTCTTTATAAGCACCATTTATTTTATCAAAAGGGCTTTGAAAATCTGTTAACTGGGATAAATCTCCTGAATTCAGCGATTTTATAAAATAATTAGGAAAATCTATCGAAGATTCAATTCTAACAAAGAGTTCTCCGTTTTTTGGATTAAAATCTATTATTGATTCAAATTTATTCAAATAATCAGATTGATAAACTCTCTCTTTTTTTAGGGTATTTATATCCAATACATCAATAAATGGAAATTGACCATTTTTTGTATACCCCTCACCTATTAAGTAGGTTTTTTGGGAATTAATTTTTAATACACTTCTGTTAAATTGGTTTTTTTCTTTTATGAAATATCCAGGATCACTATAATTATCCTGGTAATTTCTGTCTGTTATAAGTTTAGGAGTTTTACTATTATCAGATGGGTTAAATACATATACTTTTTCGTTTCTGGTATTCCACCAGTAATCGTACGCTATTGCAATGTTTTTATTACCCCAATCAATCCCTCTAAATCGATTTATGGTTTTTAAAATACTTCTTCCGTTATTATCAAAAGGTGCATTTAGCTCAAATATCTGGTCTCTAAATTCAACCTCTTTTGCCGGATCTCCCTCATCTAAAGCAACTACATAAATAAGTGTTGATGCTTTATCCGATCTCCATCTAAAACTTCTCTTTCCTTTACGCACTGACATAAAACCTTTAGGTAACTCTTCGATTAGAGGTATGTCAACAAGATTTGTTATGTGCTTTGAATCTATCGAATAGACATCAATAGATGTCGGAAATCTCCTATATGTAACCAAATAAGAAAAAGGTTTTTTTATTTTATTAATCATCACAAATTTTCCATCCGGTGAAATAGAGATGTTGGTATACATATTACTATCAAGCCATTTTTCACTTTTACCTTGAATTGAAATTTTATATAATTCCGATGTTGCTAAAAGCTCGAAATTAAACTCATCTGTTTTGTTTTTCAGTAAATCCTGATAGGTTCTATTTTGCGCTTTTTCCCCAAAGTTTGTTGAAACTTTTGGTCCGTTTGGAATAACGTTTTTTGGATTGATAAGTTCCGATCTGTTTTCAGGAAGGACCTTTACTAACATAT
>VMCO01000140.1 GCA_008081325.1 Flavobacteriaceae bacterium | reverse complement strand
AAATTAGGGAGTCTGAATTAATAATTTTTATTTCAAACGGATCATATTCACCTTCATATCCAAAAGAAAATGACCTATTTGATTTTTGTTTTGGTTTACCAACTTTTAGGGGTAATTTTTCTTTAAATATTTTTAGATTAACTATACTATCCTCTGGTAATTTTATGAATTCTTTGGTAAATCCAATTTTGTCAACTTTATTTTGAAATGTATAATCTTTATTTTCTTCTTCAAGCGCTATAATTAAATATTCACCTTGTTTTATGTTTTGTATTATAAAAGTGTTTGTTGTATCAATTACTTTGGCTACATATTTAGGTTTTTCGCGATAAATTATCGAATCAGAGAAAAGTGAATCAACCTCGTAAAGTAAAACATTGATGTTTTCGCTTATTTCACGATTGTAAGCATCTCTCACAGTTCCTTTAACAATTAATGAGTCAATGTAATTTCCAGTTGAAAATACATATCTGTAATTGCTCAATGGATTCTTTTCATTATTGTCTTCTATACTTTCACCAAAGTGAAAACTATATGTTGTATTTTCCTGTAAAGAATCAAATTCAGAAATACTTAGTATTTTACTTGCAGACCCCATAGGCATGATTAGCGGTTGTGGATCTATGGGTGGGGAAATAATAAGTTCTTTTTGAGTGTTATTTAATCTTATATATTCATCAAAAATAATTTCAATTTCTTCAGCCTTAAAGTTGGTTGTATAATTTTCAGGTGATGATTTTAAAACAACTGGAGGGTCCGTGTCAATTTCTCCCCCTGTGGGAGTGCCTCGATTTGCACAAGCTGAAAGGATTAATATAGTTAAAAGTAAAAATCTAAGTTTAATCATATTTGATTCTTATTTACAAAGAAACGCATAATTTTAAAAAAAGCATTCCTTTGTTAAATGCGTTTTATATTTTTGCATCATGAATGCTAACCAAGACAGATTCAAAAAGATTATTTCACACGCTAAAGAATACGGATTTATATTTCAGAGTAGCGAAATATACGACGGATTAAGTGCAGTTTATGATTATGCGCAGAACGGTGTTGAGTTAAAGAATAATATCAAAAAATATTGGTGGGCTTCAATGGTTCAGATGAACGATAATATAGTAGGACTAGATTCATCTATTCTAATGCATCCAACTACTTGGAAAGCGTCAGGTCATGTCGATGCATTTAACGATCCTTTGATTGACAATAAAGATTCAAAATTAAGATATAGGGCTGATGTACTAATAGAAGATTACATTGGTAAAATAGAAACAAAAATCAACAAGGAAATTACAAAAGCAAAGAAAAGATTTGGTGATGCTTTCGATGAAGATCAATTCAGAAAAACTAATATTCGTGTATTAGAAAACCAAAAAAAAATAGACAACGCAACTTCAAAAATGAAGAAGTGTTTTGAGGATGATGATCTTGTTGCATTAAAGCAACTAATTGTAGATCTTGAAATTTCTGACCCTGTTTCTGGTTCAAAAAATTGGACAGATATTAAGCAATTTAATTTAATGTTTTCAACCAGTATTGGGGCTAGCTCTGAATCGGCATCAGAAATATATTTAAGACCCGAAACAGCACAAGGAATCTTTGTTAACTTTTTGAATGTTCAAAAAAGCTCAAGAAAAAAAATTCCTTTTGGAATCGCTCAAATAGGAAAAGCATTTAGAAATGAAATTATCGCCAGGCAGTTTATTTTTAGAATGAGGGAATTTGAACAGATGGAGATGCAATTTTTTGTTAAACCAGGGACACAATCTGACTGGTATAAAATCTGGAAAGAAAATAGAATTAAGTGGCATAAAGAACTTGGCTTAGGTGAAGAAAATTACAGATTTCATGATCATGATAAGCTAGCACATTATGCAGATGCAGCATGTGATATCGAGTTTAATTTTCCGTTTGGATTTAAAGAATTAGAAGGGATTCATTCAAGAACTGATTTTGATTTAACTAAACACGAGGAGTATTCTGGAAAAAAATTAAGATATTTTGATCCTGAGATAAATGAGAGTTATGTTCCTTATGTAGTTGAAACTTCAATTGGACTAGATAGAATGTTTTTGGCTGTTTTAGCAGCTTCATTTAAAGATGAAAAACTAGAAGAAGGAAATTCAAGAACCGTTTTAAAGATTCCAGATTTTTTAGCCCCCTATAAACTAGCAATCTTACCTCTAGTCAAAAAAGATGGATTGTCAGAATACGCTAAAAAACTATATGATGAATTAAAGATTCATTACAACATTACCTACGATGAAAAAGATGCAGTTGGAAGAAGGTACAGAAGACAAGATGCTATCGGAACTCCTATTTGTTTAACTGTAGATCATGATTCGCTTAAAGACGATACGGTGACTCTAAGATTTAGAGATTCTATGGACCAAATTAGAGTAAATATAGCAGATATTAAAAGTGAAATTGATGATAGAATAAGTCTTCATCACTGGCTAACCTAAATCTTACCTCAAGATATTTTATTTATTTATTCAAAAGCCCTAAATTGCTTCCTCTTGTACTTAAAGCAAAAATTAATTATGAAAAACACTTATCAAAAGCTAATCGCAATAACTGTAATAACATTACTATCTTTTGGTGTTAATGCACAATCAAAGTTTGATCCAATTCCGGAGAAACCAGACACATACAAGGTTACAAAAACTATCAACCTTGAATATAAATATGTTCCAAGTATAAAGGAACTAATAGAAAATGGAACTTTCATTCCTGCAGACCCAAACGAATTCAAAAAGGTTGGCCCACCAAAAAGAATGAGAGGAGCTAAACTCGTTCCTGGCAAAGGTCTTCCAAAAGGAAACGATCCTTTAGTAGATTTTGATTCAAAAGTTAGTAAGAAGCAAACAAAGGACCCAATACTTACTTTTCAAACAACTTCAAGTACTGCAACCCCTGGAGATCCAACTGGTGAAGTTGGAAGAGACTATTATCTAGCATCATGGAATTCATCATTTAGATTTTACAATTTAGATGGAACACCTGCAACTCCTAATACCAGTTTATCAAACTTATTTGGGGCTAACGAATCTGGAGATCCAATTGTATTATACGACAGTGAAGCAGACAGATATGTAATTTCTTCAATGGGAAGTAGTGCGTTAAATTTTGCAGTTTCCGTATCAAATGACCCTGTAAATGACGGATGGCATGTATACAATGCTGCAAGTAATCAGTTTCCAACTAGTGGACAATTTCCTGATTATCCAAAATATTCTATTTGGTCTGACGGTTATTACTGTACAACTAACACAAGTGGTGACAACTTATTTGTTTTAGAAAGAGAAAAGATTTTAAATGGTGATTCAACAGCTTCTTTACAGGCTTTTGACACACCGTCCCAAGCTATTGCTGGATTTGCGTCAGCGCAAATTCTTGATATTGTTGATGATAATCACCCTTCAGCTGGAAATGCAACATTAGTTTACATGCAGGATGATTCTTGGTCTGGTGTTACAACCGATCATTTAAAACTATGGACTGTAAATGTTGATTGGTCAAACCCAGGAAACTCTTCAATTTCAAGTCCGGTTCAGCTAAATACAACAGCTTTCAATAGTACTTTTGACGGAGGTAGTTTTAGTAATTTAGAACAACCGTCTGGTCCTGACATTGACGCAATGCAGTGGACAATAATGAATCAAGCTCAATTTAGAAAGTTTCCAACCCATAATTCTGCAATATTAAATTTTGTTGTTGATGTGGATGGTACAGCAGCTGAATTGGCAGGTGTTAGATGGTATGAACTGAGACAAGATGGAGATGGACAACCATGGACAATTTATCAAGAAGGAACTTATACAGCTCCTGATGGGCGTCATGCTTTTGGAGCAAGTATGTCTATGGACCTTCAAGGTAATATCGGTATGGGTTATTCATCTGTAAGCTCAACAGAATCAGTCTCATTGAGATATACTGGAAGATATGCGGCGGATCCTCTAGGTGAAATGACACTAGAAGAAGGTTTAATTGCGCAAAGTACAGGGAATAGTACAAATTTAAGATATGCTGATTATGCTCACATGAGTGTTGAACCTGTTAACGGTAAGCAATTTTGGTATGTAAGTGAATATTTCTCACCTGGTAGAAGCCACATGCTTGGAGTATTTCAGATAGCAGCTGATGCAGCATATGACGCTGGAGTTGTCAGTATTGATTCCCCTGTAACAGGTACATTAACTGATTCTGAAACTGTTACGGTTTCAATTTTCAATTACGGAGAAAATGATATTTCAAATTTTGATGTATCATTTGAATTAAATAGTGGTGGAGTGGTTACCGAAACTTACACAGGTACAATTGCTACTGGTGAGACTGCTCAGCACACTTTTTCAACTACAGTTGACATGTCAACAGTTGGTGAAACATATGTACTTAATGCTTATACAACATTAACTGATGATGAAAATTCTGATAACGATGGTGTAACAGAAGATATCATACACCTAAATCCAAACGATATAGGTGTTTCAGGAATATCGTCACCTTCATCAGGAGAACTATTATCAAATGCTGAATCAGTAACTGTTACAATAACAAATTATGGTGGTGCTACTCAGTATGATTTTGATGTAACTTTTGAATTAAATGGTGAAACTGTAACTGAGACAGTTCCAGGACCTCTTGAAGGAAATAGTTCTATGGACTATACATTTGAACAAACAGTTGATGTTTCAGCTTTTGGAACATACACAATTACTGTATATACATCTTTAGATGGAGATTCTGATGTTTCTAATGACTCATCTTCTAGTGATATCACAAATATAAATTGTGCTCCTTCTATGGATTGTTCATTTGCAGATGGATTCTTATTATTCCAGTTTGGAGACATTAATAATGAATCTGGCTGTGAAGGGTATGGTGACTTTACAGATCAATCAACGGACGTTGAGTTAGGAGAAACTTACGATGTAACGATGACAACAGGTTATGGTAATCAATTTGTAAGAATATGGGTTGACTATAATGATGATTTTAATTTCACTTTAGACGAATTAATTTTAGATAATTATGAAATTGCTGATGGTGCTGGTGCCGGATCATTTACTGAGACTACTCAGGTTACAATTCCTGTTGATGCTACTTTAGGTCAACATTTGATGAGAACTAAAACTAATTGGAATGCACCTGTACCTGACGATGCCTGTGAAACAACTCAATATGGTGAAACGGAAGATTATATGATCAATATACTACCTGCTGCGGCATACGATATTGGTGTTACTAATATAACTTCTCCAGTAACTGGTTCATTATCAAATGCTGAAACTATTACAATTGAGATATTTAATTTTGGTGAAAACGATGTTACCAATTTTGAAGTGTCTTACTCGGTTAATGGTGGAGCTGCTGTAGTTGAAACTTACACTGAAACTTTAGCATCTGGAGCATCTGGAGAGTATACCTTTGCAGGGACTGCTGATATGTCAGAAGTTGAGGCATTTTATACAATAGTTGCGTCAGTAAACTTGGATGGAGATGAAGATGCTGAAAATGATTCTTTCGAAATCGAAATTCAACATTTGATTGCTTTAGATCTTGGTGTAACTTATATAAGTTCACCTGCTTCAGGAACATTATTATCAAATTCTGAACAAGTAACAGTGGTGATTACTAACTTTGGTGGAGCTACACAAACTGATTTTGAAGTTACATTTGTATTAAATGATGGAGAGCCAGTAACTGAAGTTGTTCCAGGACCACTAGAGGGTAACTCTACAATGGAATATACATTTACACAAACCGTTGACCTTTCTATCCCTGGAACATATACATTAACTGTATATACTTCGTTACCTGGTGACGATGTTCCTTCTAACGATGGAGTTGAGTTTGAGGTTGTCAATTCAAATTGTGCTCCATCTATGGACTGCTCAGTTGGAGATGGATTACAATTATTCCAGTTACTTGATATAGATAATCCTTCGGGCTGTGAAGGCTATGGAGACTTTACCGATTTAATGACTGATGTTGAACAAGGAGGAACTCACGATGTTACCTTAACTACTGGTTATGGAAATCAATTTGTAAGAATTTGGATTGACTTTAATGATGATTTTGCATACACATTAGATGAGTTAGTCTTAGATAATTATGAAATTGCTGATGGTAGTGGTAGTGGTAGCTATACTGAAACTACTCAAATTAATATTCCTGCTGATGCACCATTAGGTCAACACTCAATGAGAGTTAAAACTAATTGGAATGCACCAGTACCTGATGATGCATGTGAAGAAACAACATATGGTGAAACTGAGGACTATATGGTTAATGTTGTAACTTCATTAGGTTTTGGTGAGCAAGAATTAACCAATTCACAGTTTAAGATTTATTCTGCCGATAATGATAATTTTACGGTTAAATTGATAACTGATTACAGTGAATTAATCACATTTACTGTATATGATGTTAATGGAAAAATATTAGTATTTAACAACATCGAAAAAACAAATGGTTCTAGTTATGTTTATGATTTAGATATGTCATACGCTGCTGCTGGAGTTTATTTAGTTCAGATGGGTAATTCATCTGTTGGATATAAAACAGGAAGAATTATAGTTAAGTAATTATATTTACAAAATTCTAAAAAAAAGGAGGGTAAATTTACCCTCCTTTTTTTTGTTTAAAATATAGCTTTTAATTGAATTGATCCGTTGTGAATAGTCCTAATACTATTGCTTTTTCTTGCTAAATAAATAAAATTGATATCCAGAAGTTTTGAGAGCTTTCTTTGAAACTTAAATCTCCACGTATAGTTTTCCCCATTTTGTAATCCATTCATCATCACATAACTAATAACGGAATTTATATCTCCATTAAATTCGTTTTTATAATAATTAAATTCAGAAATAAAACCTCTTTTTTCTTTTTGATTTAAAAACAGTGAAATCCCAAAATTTTGTTGTTTTAATGTCTCTTGATTACCAATTGAATTTTCTATATCAGATAACTTATAAATAAAATCTATTCTGTTGTTTTCACCTGAAAAGTAAGTTAGTGTTGGATTTATGCTATAATCAGTTATTTGATAATTTTTATCTTGAAAATTTTCACTCCAATTCGATTGATTTTTCTTATTTCCAATAATCTCCATTAAAAATAAATTATCTATTTTATGAATGAAGTTTAATTTTTTTACCTTGCTTGAGCTTTTAGTAGACCCAAATGAAAAGTTGCTTTTTGATTTGTTTTCCAGAAATGAAAAAGCCAATGAATAATTTTGCTTATACCTATTAATATAAAACACATTCTTTAGTGAATAATTATAAGCCAAAAGACTATTTTCATCAAATCTAAATGGGTTAAGCTCAATATTTGGATTTAAGTCTAAGTTTGTTTTTTTATCTAACGAATATTGAAATTGATTTGAAATTTTTGATAAAAATTTGTTAAATCCTAAATCTGAATTTTTCAATTTTAAAAAATTTACCTTAAAAGAATAGTTTAGTTTATTTTGATAAGTTCTTATAAAGATTTGATTTGGCAGTAGTACTCTTATATATCTCCCTTCATCTTCAAATACAGCAACTTCAAATTCTTCCAATTCTTGAATATTATTTCCGTTGATGTCTATCCACTTATAATTTCCAAGTCCTGGCTCAACTTCTAAAAAGGTAAATTCTTGTTGGGGTAAGTTTCCAGAGTTAGTTTCAAAGAATAAATTTGAATCAAAGAAGTTTTTAAATAATTTTTGATTATAAATAAATTTTGTATTTAAAAATTCTTCTTCCCTGTTTTCAGTTTTAGATTTTAAATTATTTTGATTTATATAAAGACTAAGTTTTGTTTTTTTATCATTTACAATTTGAGAATTGAGAAAATAACTATTATAGGAGTTAACATTATTTAGGTTACCGTTAAAAATACTATCATTATTTTTTTTCAGATATCCTATTTCAACAAATGATTTTTCTTTGTTTCCAAACCCTTTTTTGAATTGATATAGCTCATGACCAAAGTCTGGATTTAATAAATTTTGTGCTCCCTTACTTTTTTTTCTTTCATAATTATAAGTGATTTCTGCCCACCCAATATTATGATCTAGCTGTATATTATTATTAGAATATATTAAATCACTAGAATAATCATTTTGATCAGACCCCATAATACTGGTGCTGGAATTAAACTTTAAATTTTTTAATTCATTTGTTTTAACATTTATACTATTTCTAACTCCGTTAAAATAATCTCCGTAATTCAAGTTTTCAAATCTATAATTTAATGATCCAATTTTGTTATTACTTAATTCAATAATTGCTTTTGTAAAAAGTTGGTTGTAGTTCTTAGAAATGTTTTCATTTAAATCCCAATCTCTGTTAAATTCTGTATTATATATTCTCTCAATAGATTTAAAGTTGTCTTGGATAAAATTTACATCTAATTCTGTTACTATTTTTAGGTCTCTTAAATCATTTTCTGAATTGTAATTAAGTTTAGTTGCAAATCCTGTATTATTTGAATCATCTATCGATGAAAAAAGATTTTTATCACTATTACTTGATGCTAATTCGATATTTATTTTGGAATTGCTTTTTATTTGAAAAGTTGAATTATATGTAAGAAGCTGTAATTTTTCTGGAGCAATCAATTTTACAATAGGCTCAAAATCCCCTTGTTTTTCACCGTTTATTCGTGGTGTATACTGATAAATATTTTCTATTGTATTATCATTAAGTAATATGTAATCTCCTTGATTTTGCCCTACATTACTAAAATTAACGTCATAAAGTTCATCTTCTTCATTGTTTGAGTAAACATAAATTTCAATACCACCTACCATTTCCTTTTTATATAAAACTCTATTTTGATCATATGAAGTTAAAGTTCCAGTTGGTGCTGACATAAGATCATTATTGTCACCCGCGTTAGATAAAATTTCTATCTGATTATCTGAGATATTTTGAAGCAGTGGCTGATCTTTAATGTCGTTTTCATTATAAAATGAAATGTTATGAGTAGCTCTATTTTTTTTATATTCTAGTTTTGTGAAACCAAAAAAACTGTTAAAGTTTTTTTCACTAACCTGATATTCAACTTGAACTCTCATATCAGACATTATCGGAAAAGTTGAATTGAAAATAATTTCACCTGCATTATAATTAATAACATAGTCTTTGTCAAGCCCTCTTTCAATTTTATTTCCGTTAACAAAAACTGATTCACTTCCTGAAACTACAAGCACATAAAGTTCACCGTTTTGTCCTACTAATTTATATGGACCTTGATTTCCGTTTTGTGTAGTTATGTTTGTTATTTTATACTTTCCTTTAACGATTGCTCCAGCTGCTTCAATACTAACTGAGTTATTCAACTTGGAATTGATTGCCAATCCTTGAATTCTTTTATTAAAGTTGCTGAAAAATGTATTTTGTTGACTTAAATCAATATCACCTCCCCTTATATTCCAGTTTGCAGATGATATTTCAATAAAAATTTGATCAAATTCATCAATTTGCTGTGAATAACCATTGTTTTGAAGTGGAATATTTGAGTCTTGAATTGATGCTTTTATTTTCACCCCACTACTTAATTCACCTGAAATTTGTAAATCAAGCTCGCTATTAAGTACGGAGTTTTGGTTACTGCCAATTGTTACTCCTCTGGAGATACTTCCATTTGTGATGATATTTGAAAAATTATTTTTTTGTTTGCTTTTATTAATCTTAGATAGTCTATAAAGCTTATCAATATTGTTTGTGTTGTCAATAATTAAATCACGATCTAGTTTTGAATATTCTTTTGAGAGAATAATAGGATAAATTTTTTCAGAAACTGAATCTTTAAATTTTTTTAATGCCTCGTGAAAATCAATACTCTTATTGAAATTCACCTGGGTAGAATCTTGATCAATGTCTTTACCGTAGGTTATGTT
>VMCO01000102.1 GCA_008081325.1 Flavobacteriaceae bacterium | reverse complement strand
CAAAGAGGGAATGAGGTCATGTAGTTACTCTTTAAAAAATTAATTAATGAAAATTGAATACTAAAAAAATTCATAAAGACAGAATAATTGGATTACTATTTATAGGTGCTTTTTTATGTTATGGTATTGGAAGAAATTTTTTTGAAAGTCAAAATAATTCTGAACAACTTATAGGTGGTTTTTTAATTTTAATAAATTTTTTCTTCAATAATTGGCAGTATTCTTTCAACAAATAATTTATAGGCAATTTCTGAGGGATGTAAACCATCAGACGAGACTAATTCAGGTTGCTTGATTCCTAATCTAGTAATATCAGTTATATGTATATAGCTTATATCATTTTCTGAGCAGAAATTTTCTGCAAACTCATTATATACATCAATTTGTTTTGAAATATATTGTGGGTTAAATGTTTGCCCTGTTGGAGTGTATGCCCAATCAGGAATAGAAATTACAACAACATCACTTGCAGATTGAGATTTAGTTAAATTTATTGAGGTATTTATTAATTCTTCGAATTGAGCTTCGTATTGATAAAATGGTAAATTCCAATATTGATTATTTACCCCTATAAGAAGAGTTATGATATCCTTTTTTTCTATAGCTGAAACGTCGATATTATTTATTAGTGCATCAGTAGTCCACCCAGTCTGAGCTATAACATCAAGATTAAAATTATCATCAGGATGTAGGGTTGAAAGAGAATCAACTAATTGTCTTGGATAACTACATTCATCGCAAACACCTTGACCTATTGTATAACTATCGCCTAAGGATAACATATCAAATGTTTGCGGTAGATATATCACTTCGTCAATGACATCTTGTTCACAAGAATAAATAAAGATTAAAATTAAAATTAAATATCGCACAATGAAGAATTTCCAAATACTATACCAAAAAATTTATACATTAGATGTTTGATTTTAAATTATGAAAAAGGTATTTGTTAGTGGAGGTTCTGGATATATTGCAATGTATTGTATTAAAATTTTACTCAAAAAAGGGTACTATGTTGTTACCTCAGTAAGGGAGTCAAGTAAGATTGATTTGGTAAAAAATTCTTTAGTTAAAAACGGAGTTAGTATTGATAATCTTGATTTTAAAATTTTAGATCTATTAGATGATAAAGGATGGGATGATGCCTTAAAAGATTGTGAATTTGTTTTACATATGGCCTCACCAGTTATACCTGGAAAAGTAGATGAAGATATTCTTGTAAAACCCGCAGTTGAAGGAATGGAAAGATGTATTAATGCTGCTATCAAGAATGGAGCTAAAAAATTTGTTCAAACTTCCTCTTATGCTGCAATTTATGGAAGAAAAAAACATAATAATGAGCATAATGATAATGACTGGACAGATTTATCCAATAAGAAAATAATGCCTTATGAAATTAGTAAGACAAAAGCTGAAAAGAAAATGTGGGAGATTTCCAAAAAAGCAAATTTAGATGCTTGTGCTATTAACCCTGTTTTAGTTTTGGGGCCATCTTTGACTGGAGTGTTGAGTATGTCCAATAGAGTAACCATAAAAAAAATATTTAGTTTGCCTTTTATTCCTGACTTAAGCATTAGTGTGGTTGGCGTTCAAGATGTGGCAGAAGCACATATTATGGCAATGGAAAACAAGAGCTCCAATGGAAATAGATTTTTACTTTCTGAAAAAACAATCAAATTAAAAGACTTGTGCGGTATTCTATATCAAGCTGGATTTGAAAAAGTACCGAGATTTTCAATTCCTAATTTTTTATTAAAATTTACTGCCCTATTTATTCCGTCATTAAGACTAATTGCAAGTAGATTAGGATCTGTAGAAACATTATACACAAACAATGCAAATAATATTCTTGGCTGGTATCCGAAGAGTGTAGATTCTGAAATTGTAAATTCTGCAAAACAACTATATGATGTTGGTATATTAAAAAAATAGCTATCTTTGCGTTGTGTTGAACTTGTATTAATTTACAAGAGGTTTTATAACTAATGAAAGCTTTCCTTTTTGGGAGGCTTTTTTATTTTATCTTTTCGCAAACGTTTTCGTTAAATAGTATTGTTGAATTATTGAATTTTTACGAAAACGTTTTTTTTATTGAATTTTTAATAATTATTATGGGTTTTTTATAAAAATTCAATAATCAAAGCCTTTTTTTTGATTTTTATCAAAATAAAAGTATCATAAATCATTAAATTCAGCCTCTAATAAATTAATCTAAACATGAGAAAACCAATATTAAACTTTATTATTGCTTTTATTGCTGTTTGTACAGGTATACAAGCGCAGAGCATTTCGGGATCTGTAACTGATTCTGAAGATGGTGAACCTCTAGTAGGTGTTAACATCGTTGTTCAAGGACAAAATCAAGGAGCAGTTTCTGATTTTGATGGTAATTTCACCATATCAAATTTTGAATCTGGTTCAACTTTAGTTTTTAGCTATGTCGGCTATAAGACTTTGAACTTAAAAATTTCGTCAACTGATGTTATTTCTGATAATATTTCAGTTTCGATGGATAAGGATCTAAGTGAATTAGATGAGGTAATTGTAATCGGATATGGATCACAAAAATTAAGTGATATTTCTGGTGCTGTTTCTACAGTTAATGCTGATGCTATTGAAGCTTCATCACCTGTTAGGGTAGAAGACGCTTTACAAGGTCAGGCTTCGGGAATAAATATTATTTCTAGTGGTTCTCCAGGATCAAAACCAACCGTGCTAATTAGAGGTATTACATCATATGCTGGAAATGATCCATTAGTAGTCATTGATGGTATTTCTGCTTCAATTGACGATCTAAATTCCTTAAACCCAAATGATGTAAAATCTGTAAATGTTTTAAAGGATGCAGCCTTAGCTTCAATATATGGTGTTAAAGGGGGTAGTGGAGTTATTGTAATCACGACAAAATCTGGCGAAAGAAATACTGATACTTCATTTACATTTAGCACTTCAATGGGTACACAAGAGGTTGTAAGAACTATTGATGTTCTTAATGCAAGTGAATATGCGGCTATTTTAAATGAAGCTAGTGTAAACGCTGGAGAAGGTATTGTTTTTCCAAATATTTCACAATTTGGAGTTGGTACTAATTGGCAAGATGAAGTTTTAGTGGATGCACCAATTGTAAATCATTCAATTACAGCATCAGGTGGTAGCGAAAAAACATCATATTATGTTTCTGCTGGATATACAGGTCAAGATGGTGTTGTTGGTGGAGGAGAGAAATCTTTCTTTAATAGAACAAATTTCACAACAAATATTAATACGGATTTAACCGATAGAACTAAACTTTTGGTTAACACTAATTATTCGAACATTAAAGGAAAAAGTTTATCAGAGAATGGTATAACAAGTGTATTGTCAAATGCTTTGAATTTTGACCCAACTGTGAATCCTTATGAGAATGGTTCATTTGGAATTAGCGAAACGATCACACAGGAAATTATCAACCCTCTTGCTCAGATAGAAAATACTTATAATGAAAATCAGGTTAATAAAATTCAAGGAAAGATAGAGCTACAACACGAATTAATGGAAAACTTTAATATTACATCTAGATTTGGTTATACATATGTTGATGTGGTTGGTAAAGCTTTTATTCCTTTTCAGTTTTATGGTGCAGGACATAATCAAACAAATGCTAATCCTGATTTAACTCCTATAGTTTCTGTTGATAGTGAAGGTAATATAACTTCTACTCATAATAGAGTGACAGAAAATTATACTAACTATTTCAATTATACTTATGAATTATATGGAAACTATGACTTTACGATTAACGAAAATCATAATTTTCAAACAGTAGCTGGTTTCTCAATCGGAGAAGGTAAAGGAAGTAACATTTCTGCAACTAATGAAGATGTTCCTTTTAACTCATGGGATTACGCTGATGTAAGTGCTGCTACTGGAAATGCTACACAGCAAACATCAGGATCATGGCAGTATGTAAACAGAAATCTATCTTACTTTGGTAGAGTCTTATATGATTTTGATGAAAAATACTATGCGTCTTTTACGGGTAGAGTAGATGGTAGTACATCTTTCGGAAAGAATAATAAATTTGGATTTTTCCCTTCAGCTTCTGTTGGTTGGGTTGTATCAAAGGAAGACTTTTTTGATGATGTTCCTGTCTTAGATTATTTAAAATTTAGAGCGAGTTATGGTACTTTAGGAAATGATAATATAAGCCCTCAATTTTCATTGATTTCAACATTCCCAAGTTATGTATTTAATGGTACAATCACACCGGGTTCTTCATTAGGATCAATACCTAATGATGATGTTTCATGGGAAAACCAAGTTCAAATGAATGTAGGTATTGATACAAGAATATTTAATGATAAAGTATCTTTATCTGTTGACTATTTTAAGAAAACAGTTGATGATTTATTATTTAGTCCTAACCTTTCATTATATCTAGGTGTTCCTTCATATCCAACTACAAATATCGGAAGTACTGAAAGCACTGGAATTGATGCTTCAATTTCGTTAAATACTTCAGTAGGTGATTTATCTATTTCATCTGATTTAAATTTCACAACCGCTGAAAATGAGGTTATATCTATTAATAATGGAGATAAATATATATGGGGAGCTGGTTATGGTATTCCATACAGAAACATTGTTAGATTTGAAGAGGGATATTCTCCAGGATATTTCTTTGGATATGTAACTGACGGAATTTTCCAGACTCAAGAAGAAGTAAACAATCATGCAACTCAAAATGGTGCTGTTCCTGGTGACATAAGGTTTGTAGATGTTAACGGAGATGGAATTGTTAATGATTCTGATAGAACACAGATTGGTGATCCTTTCCCGGATTTTACGATTGGTTGGAATTTAAATTTAGATTATAAAGCTTTTGATTTAAGTGTCTTTACATATGCTTCTGTTGGAAATGATATATACAGAGCTTACGAGAGAAATCTAAATTACACTAATAGATTTGCATCTACTTTAGCAAGATGGACAGGTCCAGGAACAAGTTTTGAAGAGCCAAGAGTGACATTTGTTGATTCAAATAATAACAGCAGAGCATCTGACAGATATATTGAAGATGGTAGTTATTTAAGAATTAAAAATATACAATTAGGCTATCAATTTCCAAAGTCACTTACTGACATATGGGGGTTTGATGAAGTTAGAGCGTATGTTCAGGTCAAAAATGCTCTTACATTAACTGATTATTCTGGTTATGATCCAGAAATATCAGTTGGTGGAGTTCTTAACACTGGAATCGATTACGGAACTTACCCACAACCAAGAATTTGGTCAATGGGAGTAAATATTAAATTTTAATTTAAAATATTATGAAAAATTTTAAAACAATATTATTACTGATTTTAGTTACTTCAGTTTTAAATAGATGTACTGATCACGTAGATTATGAAGCTATTGAAGGTTATCAAATCACATCTGAAATTTATTTTCAACAAGAAGCTGATTATGATGCTGCTTTAGTTGGAACCTATGATGTTCTTCAATGGTTATTTTTCAATATTCAGCTTGGTGCAATTGCATCTGAAATTTCATTGTGTGGTGGTGAAAGTGCCACTGATTATATTGGGATTCAACAAGTTGATGATATGACCCATTACCCTGAAAATAATGTACTTAGACAGATATGGCAATTCTTATATGAAGGGGTTAATAGAGCTAATTATATGGAAGAAAATAAAGCTAATATAGATTTTGACGGAAAAGAAGCTATGTATGGTGAGGTTTATTTTCTTAGAGCATATTATTATTTTGAATTAGTCAAGTTCTTCGGTGATGTTCCGCTATTCACCGAAGCTAGACTTACTGCAGGAGAAGCAGGTACACTTACCAGAACTCCAAAAGAAGAAGTATATGCACAGATAGAATTAGATTTACAAAACGCAATTGCATCATTACCTGACTCACAATCTCAGGTTGGTAGAGTTAATAAATATACTGCATATGCGTTACTTGGAAAAGTATTACTATATCAAGATAAATTTAGTGAAGCTGCATCTGCGCTTGATAATGTAATTGGTGTCTATTCATTAGTTTCTGATTACGGAAGTCAATTTTTAAGATTTGGAGAGAATGGTCCAGAATCTGTATTTGAAATCCAATATTCTAACCAGTCAAACTGGTATGATTGGGGTTGTGCACATTGTAGTGAAGGAAATTATGCTATAATTATGAATGGCCCAAGAGGATGGAGTGGACCTGAGTACGCACAAGGATGGAGTTTTAATGTTCCTACTGAAGAATTTTATAATTCTTTCGAGGAAGGTGATTCAAGAAGAGATGCAACAGTTTTAGATATCGAAGCTTTTGCAACTGCAAATAATGCAACTTATACCCAAGGTTATGATCACACAGGATATTTTAATAATAAATATATTCCAAGAGCAGGAGAATCTGGAGGTCAAACTGAATTAAATTATCTCTCAAATTTTAGAATTATAAGATACTCCGACGTATTATTGATGGCTGCTGAAGCATATAATCGTGGAGGAATTGATGACGGGCTTGCTCAGGAATTTTTGAATCAAGTTAGAAGAAGAGCATTTGGAGATGAGAATCATGATATTTCTGCTTCTGGTACTGCGCTTACAGAGGCAATTTGGGAAGAAAGAAAGTTTGAACTTTCTCTTGAAGGTCACAGATTTTTTGACCTAGTTAGAACAGGAAGAGCTTCATCATTAATAGCTGGATTTGTCGAAGGAAAACATGAAGTATTTCCAATTCCACAGCAAGAAGTTGACATTTCTGGATTAACACAAAACGCAGGATATTAAACTAACAACAATAAATATGAGAATTTTAAGAAATTTTATAGGACTATTTTTATTAACCGCTTTTATTTTTAGCTGTGTTGATGAAAATGAAAGTAATGCTGACTTTGTTGATTCCATTTCTGAACCAGCAAATATTTCAGCTATGGTTAGTATTACACAAGATAATACAGGCCTGGTTACGCTAACACCAACTGGAGAAGGAGTAGTTTCTTTTCATGTTGATTATGGTGATGGCTCGGATATTTCAGGGTTAATTAATCCTGGTAATAGCACAGAGCATTTTTACGCAGAAGGAACATATGAGGCTATAATAACTGGAACAGCTCTTGATGGTTCAACAGCTCAAGGAACTGTAACTGTTGTGGTATCTTTTATCGCTCCCGAGAACTTGATTGTTGATATTGTAAGTTCTTCAGGTTCGTACAACATACTTGTATCAGCTACAGCTGACTATGCTGCTTCTTTTGAAGTATTATTTGGTGATGAAGCTGGAAATGATGCCACTCCAATGCAAATCGGTGAACAACTTTCACATTCGTACGAGGGACCTGGCACATACAACGTAACCGTTACAGCTCTAAGTGGTGGTTCAGCAACAACTCAATATTCAGAAGAAGTTATTATAACTGATCCACCAGTTTTTGACGGTTTTTCAACAGTTGAAGATTTTGAAGGTGAAGCTCCAGGAAGTTTCAGTTTTGGCGGAAATTCAGCTCAACAGCTAGGAATAAACCCTGACAATACGGGAATAAATAGTTCAACAAATGTATTTCAATTTACAAAGGATAGTGGTGCTGAAGTTTGGGCTGGTTCTGGTTTTGGAGTTGGTGGAGGACATATTAATTTTAACGGAACAAATGTTCTAAGAATTAAATCTTATGCTCCTGCAGCCGGAAAAACTGTTAAAATCAAACTTGAAACAAGTGCTGGTAATGTTGCAGGTTTAACACATGAATTTGATATGGTAACTACTGTTGCTAATCAATGGGAAACCCTTACATATGATTTTTCAGGAGCACCTGATTTAGACTATATTACCGTAATTGTTTTTTATGATTTCGGTAATAGTGGTGCAGGCGAAACTTATTACTTTGACGATCTTGAGGTTGGAATTGGAGAATATGTTCAAAGCATTGAAAATTTTGAAGGTGAAGCCCCTGGTAGTTTTAGTTTTGGAGGTAATGGTGGACAAGATATTGCATCTAACCCTGATCCATCTGGTGAAAATACAACAGCTAATGTTTATCAATTTGTAAAAGGAGAAGGAGCTGAAGTTTGGGCTGGATCTGGATTTGCAGTTGATGTTATTGATTTTAACGGAGCAAGTCAAATACATTTAAAATCTTACTCACCTGAAGTTGGGAGAGTTGTAAAAGTTAAACTAGAAACAAGTGCTGGTAATGTAGCAGGTCTTACACATGAAGTTGATGTTACAACTACAGTTGCGAATCAATGGGAAACATTGATTTATGATTTTTCTGAAGCTCCTGATCTTGAATATATAACGTTTATTGTATTCTATGACTTTGGTAACCCAGGTACTGGAAGCACATATATGTTCGATGAAATTCAATTAATTGACTAATAAATTAAACTATGAAAAGAATAAATTTTTTACTAATTGTTTTATCTCTGTTTGTTTTTTCTTCGTGTGAACAAGAAGATTATGAATTTGGAGATATTTTAAGCCCTACAGGTTTAACTATTTCTGCATCACTTCAAGGAGCTGACGCAGATAATCCTTATGGGGATGGAAGTGGATATGTGACTTTTACAGCTACTGCAGCTGATGCCATTACATATAAATTCATTCAAAATGGTGTAGAAACAATGGTTCCTAGTGGTGTTTTTACAACTAGATTTACAACTACAGGAGTTCACGTTTACACAATAGAAGTTGTTGCTTCTGGAACAGCTGGTGTTATGTCTAATGGAGCTACATCTGTTGAAGTTCTTTACACATTTGAGCCGCCTGCAGAATTAGTTGCAGCATTAACAACTGGAAGTTGGAGAGTTATGGCTGAATCGGCTGCACATTTAGGTGTTCACGCTGCAGACTCTAACCACACACTTGTTGGAGATGATATTCCCGTTTGGTATAGTGCTGGACCGTTTGACAAAGCTGATACTGGAATGTATGATGATAGAATGGTTTTTTCTTCTGACGGAAGTATGGAATATCAAACTCAAGGAAGTATTTTGGGTAAAGATGTTCCTCTAGAGAACGATTTTTCAGGCCCACAAGACCGACCACAAGATCAAATTGATGCGGGTGAGTATTTTTATTACGCGACGGATAATTTTACATCTGGCTGGAGTATTTCTGAGCAAGATGGATACTTAGTGCTAAATCTAACTGGAAATGGTTTTGCCGGATTCTATGTTGGAGGAGATCACACATTTAGAATAACCAATTGGACTTCAAATGAGATTTCATTGAAAACTATTGGCTTTGATAATAACGCTTGGTACACTAAACTAACCAACCAAGAATAAAATCATTTACTATTCAAATTTATAAGAGAGAAGTTTAATAAACTTCTCTCTTATTTTTTATCTTTGTCAATCTTTAAACTTAAAAATGAATAATAATCTTAAAATCACAATTTTATCTTTATTTCTTGTAATTGCTTGTTCTTCTGATGGACCTGCTAACTCTGATAATGATTCAGATAATAACCCAGTAGCAATCGTTCCATCTAATTTAAGTTTAGAAATTAGTATTGTTGGACAATCTGATTCAAACCCTAACGGAGATGGATCAGGAACAATCATTTGCAGTGCATCAGCTACTGACGCTATAAATTACGAATTTAGATTTGGCGGCGGGATTACTGAAGAATCAGCTAATGGTCAAACTCAATATTCATACACAAATGAAGGGATAAACTCTCATACTGTATATGTGTACGCATACTCTTCTACAGGTCATTATACGAGTACTTTTAAAACTTTTGATTTATATGTAGAGGGTGAAGCACCTGAGGCAACCTGGTCAGAAGAATTTAATTATAGTGGTGCTGTAGATTCCAATACATGGACTCATGAAATCGGTAATGGAGATTGGGGATGGGGCAATGGTGAGTCGCAATATTACACAAGTAGCTTAAATAATTCTAGGGTTGAAGACGGAGTTTTAAAGATTACTGCCAAAAGAGAGGATATGGCTGGATACGAATATACCTCTGCAAGAATTGTATCAAGGGATAAATTTGAATTCCAATATGGAAGAGTTGACATAAGAGCCAAATTACCTACAGGAGTTGGCACATGGCCAGCACTTTGGTTACTTGGATCAAACTTTTATCAAGTTGGGTGGCCTGCATGTGGAGAAATTGATATTATGGAACATTGG
>VMCO01000072.1 GCA_008081325.1 Flavobacteriaceae bacterium | reverse complement strand
ATGTTTTTTTGTAATAGCAGATCTTCCAATAAGTTTATTTATTTTATCATCAAATTTATTTGAATCATTGGTATAAGTAAAATGCCTTACTTTATTAAGTTTCATCAAAATTGAATTATGATTTTTATCATTAATAGGTCTGCTTTTAACAATTGAAGGTAAGTCTGGGCTATGTGTGATATCCCCAAAAAGCATTTTTAATTTTAATTTTTTTTCAAAGAATCTTGTGTATTCGTAAGTGTCAAAAAAATATGTTCTGTGGTAATTTTTAATTTTAAAACTTTCTAAACTTTTCTCAACCTTAATTAAATTATTTTTTTTACTTAATTTATTATAATAGTTAACCCTTCTCTTAATATATTCAAGATCAAACTTTTTTAACGAATTTAATTTTATCTTAAGTCTACATCTGAAAATAAAGTCAGGAATTAATAAACTTAAATAATTTAAAAAATAATATTTCTGTTTATTGTTACGATGTTTAAGACTTGAAAACATTGAGAAAAATAATTTATGAATTTCCAAACTTAATGATTTATTTTTTTGGAATGGAAATTGATGCGTTGTAAATTTAAATATTATGGAATTTAAATTTAAGCCGATACCGGTAGAGTATGAAATAACCGAAAAGATTAAACAAGATAATTTTTTAATAAATGGAAATCTAGTTAAGTGGCAGGGTGAATTTTCATCTGTCTATTCCACAATTTCATCTACATCAGAATATAAGCCTACTTTGCTTGGTGAAATCCCAAGTCTTGGAAAGGAGCAAGCTATACAAGCCTTAGACTCTGCTTGTAATGCCTTTGATAAAGGAAAGGGTGTTTGGCCCACGATGAAGGTTATTGATCGAATCAGAGCAATGGAAAATTTTGTTGAAGAAATGAAGCAAAAAAGAGATGTTGTTGTGAAGTTATTAATGTGGGAAATCGGAAAGAATCTTGCAGACTCTCAAAAGGAATTTGACAGGACCGTAGATTATATTTATGACACAATTGAAGCATACAAGAAAATAGATAGAGATTCAGCTAAATTTGAGAAAAACAGTGGTATTAACGCACACATTAGAAGGGGTCCACTCGGAGTGGTTCTATGTCTTGGACCATATAATTACCCTTTAAATGAAACGTTTTGTCTTTTAATTCCCGCTTTAATTATGGGTAATACCGTGATTTTTAAGCCTGCCAAACACGGGGTATTATTGATTTCACCTTTGATGAATGCTTTTGCTAAACATTTCCCACCTGGAGTAGTAAATATTTTATTTGGAAGAGGTAGGGTTCTGGCATCCCCAATAATGGAGTCTGGAAAAATAAATGTTTTAGCTCTTATAGGGCATAGTTCTTCTGCGAATTCCTTACAAGAAGCACATCCTAAAAAAAACAGATTGAGATTAGTTTTGGGGTTAGAAGCGAAGAATCCAGCAATTATTTTACCTGATGCTGATTTAGATTTAACAATACAAGAATGTTTAAACGGTTCTTTATCATACAATGGGCAAAGATGTACAGCTTTGAAGATAATTTATGTTCATGAAGATATTAAAGAGGAATTTTTAGATAGATTTTCTAGGGCTGTTGATGAATTAAAATATGGAAACCCATGGGAAGAAAATGTCAAGTTAACTCCGCTGCCTGAACCAAATAAACCGAACTATATTCAATCACTAATTTCTGATGCTAAGGAGAAAGGAGCTAATATTATAAATCAAAAAGGTGGCATACAATGTGAAAATTATGTTTATCCAGCTGTTTTGTACCCGGTCAAAAAAAATATGAATGTTTACAAAGAAGAACAGTTTGGCCCAGTAATTCCAATTATATCATTTAAGGATATTAATGAGCCGCTTGATGATATGGCAGAATCAAATTATGGTCAGCAGGTTAGTGTTTTTGGAAAGGAATCAAAAAAATTAGGACCACTTATTGATACTCTAGTAAATTTAGTTTGTAGGGTAAACATTAATAGCTCTTGTCAAAGAGGTCCTGATATATATCCGTTTACAGGGAGAAAAGATTCTGCATTTAGTACCTTAAGTGTACATGATGCCCTTAGGTCTTTCTCAATTCGTACATTTGTTGCGTCAAAAGATAATAATGATAATAATAAGATAATTAAGGACTTGTTGAATTCAGATAATTCTAATTTTATTTCAACTGATTATATTCTATAGTTAAATTTTCTTTTATTTCATAAATATTATTACATTAGATTTATAGATTTAAAAAATGAAATTTTTCAACTACAATTTTGATTTTTATTATTTCTTTTATTTTAAGAGAAAGTAGAGACCGTTGTAGTAAAATTGTTTATAATTATTAATGGTCTCGATGTTTCGAGACTTTTTTTTATGAAAAAAAATATAGGAATACAAGGAGTAAAAGGTTCATTTCATCACATAGTTGCAAATAGTTATTTTGGTGAAGAAATTAGTTTGACTGAATTTCTTTCTTTTGAAGAAATGATTTCAACTTTATGTAAAGATCAAATTGATTATGCAGTAATGGCAATAGAAAATTCTACTGCCGGTTCAATAATTCCAAACTATGCATTAATAGATGAATATGATGTTAATATTGTAGGTGAATATTATCTTCAAATAATCCATAATTTAATGGCTCTTAAAGGTCAATCAATAAACGATATTAAAGAAGTTCAATCACATCCAATGGCTCTTCTTCAATGCAGAGATTTTTTTAAAAAAAATCCAAATATTACCCTTGTGGAAGAAAAGGATACAGCCCAAATAGCAAAAAAAATTGCTAAAAATAAAATATTAGGGCTAGGCGCTATTGCAAGTAAACTTGCCTCTAAAATATATGAACTAAATATTATAAATGATAACATACAAACCATTAAAAAAAATCAAACAAGATTTGTTATTCTTCAAAATAATAACACGATTAAAAATGATAATATTAACAAAGCGTCTTTGAAATTTGAATTAGATCATAAAAGAGGAAGCCTAGCAACTATATTAAATGTTTTAAGTGATTGTAAATTAAATTTAACCAAAATTCAATCCATGCCTAAAATTCAAACTCCCTGGAGATATTCCTTTTTTGTTGATGTAACCTTTGACAAATTAGAATATTATTTAAAAGCCAAATCAATAATTGAAATTATGGCTAAAGAATTTAAAGTGTTGGGTGAATATAAAAACTCTAAAGATGATTGAATTTTCTAACAGAGTTGATGGGATAACTGAATATTATTTTTCTTCTAAATTAAGAGAAGTTAAATCTTTGATAGATGCAGGAAACGAGATAATCAACTTGGGTATAGGTAGTCCGGATTTATCTCCTCCAGATTCAGTTGTGAAAAAATTAAAAGAATCTCTAAATAAAGAAGGAGCACACAAGTACCAAAATTATAAGGGTATTGATGCATATAGAAAGGAAATATCAAATTTTTACAAATTACATTATGGTTGTGATTTAAATTATCAATCAGAAATTTTACCTCTAATTGGCAGTAAAGAAGGAATTTTTCATATTTCTATGTCTTTTTTATCAGAAAATGATAAAGTTTTAATTCCAAATCCTGGTTATCCAACATATTCTTCAATAACAAATCTGATCGGAAATGAAATCATTTATTACGATTTAATTGAAAAAAATCATTGGTTCCCTGATCTGAAGAAATTGAGTAGACTTGATTTATCTAAAGTCAAAATAATGTGGATTAATTATCCGCATATGCCAACAGGTGCTGCACCCTCAGTCTCATTTTTTTCTGAAATGATAGATTTTGCTAGATCTAATAGCATACTTCTTGTAAACGATAATCCATATAGTTTTATATTAAATGACAATCCATTGAGTATTATGAATATAGATGGTGCCAAGGATGTTTGTATTGAATTAAATTCATTAAGTAAAAGTTTTAATATGGCTGGCTGGCGTTTGGGTTTTGCTGTGGGAAAACCAGCATTTATTTCAAATATTTTAAAGGTCAAAAGCAATATAGACTCAGGAATGTTTTTTCCGATTCAAATGGGTGCAATCTCCGCTTTAAAACAATCAAAAGATTGGTTTTTGGCTTTGAATAAGGAATATTCTAATAGAAGAAAGCTTATGTGGCAATTAGCTGATAAATTAAATTGTAGATTTTCAAAAAATTCCTCTGGAATGTTTGTTTGGGCTAAAATTAACGACAAAATCACTTCAAAGGAGTATGTTGATAATCTTTTGTATGATAAAAATATTTTCATAGCACCAGGGAGTATTTTTGGATCAAATGGTGAAGGATATGTAAGGTTTTCCCTTTGTAATTCTGAAGCAAATATTATTAAAGCAATTTCAAGATTATGATAAAGAAAATTTACATAATCGGTATTGGACTAATTGGAGGTAGTTTTGCTCTTGAGTTAAGAAAACTATTTCCAAAATCTAAAATAATTGGTATAGATAATTCTGAAAACAACTTAGGTAAGGCATTGGAGTTAGGTATTATTGATGAAAAGACTATTATTTCTCAAATAAAAAACCCAGATATTATTATTGTTTCTGTTCCGGTAAAATCTATAATTAATTTACTGCCTACTATTTTAGACTGTGCAAATAATAACACTTTAATTATGGACGTTGGCTCAACAAAAAATAGTATTTGTAAAATTATCAGTGATCATCCAAATCGAGAAAATTTTCTTGCAACTCACCCAATTGCTGGTACAGAATTTTCAGGTCCAACAGCTGCCCAAGAAGGTTTATTTAAACATAAAAATATTATTGTATGTGATAAAGACAGAACAGCTAAATCGAAACTTCAACTTGGTTTAAAAATATTTGAATTAATGAAAATGCAGATTAGTTATATGGATTCAGAATCTCATGATAAACATATCGCCTACGTTTCACATTTGTCTCACATAAGTTCTTTTATGTTAGGTAAAACTGTAATGGATGAAGAAAAGAGTGAAAAAAATATTTTTGATATGGCGGGTAGTGGATTTGAATCAACGGTAAGGTTAGCAAAAAGCTCTCCTGAAATGTGGACTGACATAATTCATGATAACAAAGAAAATATTATTAAGTCGCTAAATGATTATATTGAAAATTTAGCAAAAATAAATTGCCTAATTAAAAATGACAGATTTGAAGAACTTGAATCTCAATTGAAATCAATAAATTATATAAAAACAATTTTAAAAGGAATAAATTGAAAAAATGAAGAATAGTAAAAATTTGAGAAAATGGCTGGACGATATGAATCTTTCTCATCCGTTAATAATAGCAGGCCCATGTAGTGCCGAAACTGAAGATCAAGTTCTTGATATTGCTCATAAACTTAAGGATTCAGATGCAACTGTTTATAGAGCTGGAATATGGAAGCCTAGAACAAGGCCGGGAAATTTTGAAGGTGTTGGATCTTTAGCATTACAGTGGATGAAAAAAGTAAAAAAGCAGACAGGAATTCTTACAACCACAGAAGTGGCAAATGCAAATCATGTTGATCTAGCACTTAAAAATGAAATTGATATTTTGTGGGTAGGAGCTAGAACCACAGTTAGCCCATTTATAGTTCAAGAAATTGCAGAGGCGCTCAGAGGTACTGAAAAAATTGTTCTTATAAAAAATCCAGTAAATCCAGATTTATCCTTATGGTTAGGTGCTATTGAAAGATTTTTTTCTTCAGACATAAAAAATATTGGAGCTATTCATAGAGGGTTTTCAACTTATGAGAAAACCAAATATAGAAATAATCCAGAATGGCAAATTGCTATCGATCTTCAAAGAAAACTTCCTGATCTTCCGTTGATACTTGATCCTTCACATATTGCTGGTAGAAGAGATTTGATTTTTGATTTATGTCAAACTGCTCTGGATTTAAATTATGATGGATTAATGATAGAATCTCATAACGATCCTGATAATGCATGGAGTGATTCCAAACAACAAATCACTCCTGAAAGTCTAAAGAAGTTAACAGAAAATCTTACAGTTAGAAGAGTTACTAATGATGATGAGACATTTCTAGACAACCTAGATAATTTAAGAGCTCAAATTAATGTTCATGACAACCAATTAATCAATATCTTAGGGAATAGAATGAAAGTTGCAGAAAAAATAGGTCTTTTAAAGAAAAAAAATAATGTTGCTGTTCTTCAGTCAAAAAGGTGGAATGAGATTTTAGGTAAAATGATATTGGAGGGTGAAGAAAAAAACTTGAGTGAAGAATTTATTTTAAAAGTTTTCAAAGCAATTCATCAGGAGTCGATAAATCATCAGGAAAATATATTAAAAAATTAATTCATATTTGAAAGGATTAGTATACAAATCAACAGGTTCATGGTATTCGGTCAAGTCCGATAATGGAGATGTATTTAATTGTAAAATTAAGGGCAAGTTTAGATTAGAGAATATAGATAGTACCAATCCAGTTGTCGTTGGAGATTTTGTCGAATTTATTGTGGAAGATCATGATCAGCAAGAAATTGGAATAATACAAAAAGTCTATGAAAGAAGAAACTACATATTAAGAAGATCAGTTAATTTGTCTAAGCAAACTCATATTTTAGCATCAAATATTGATTTTCTTTTGCTTGTAATTACTTTAAAGAATCCAATTACAACTACCAGTTTTATAGATAGATTTTTGGTAAGTGCTGAAGCTTACTCGATTAAAACTTTATTGATCTTTAATAAGTGTGACATTTATAATGAAAAAGACGAAGTTTTGTTAAATTCATTAATAAGTACTTATGATGACATTGGTTACGATACAATAAAAATATCTGCTAATACAGGTTATGGGATTAAAGGGCTAGAGAAAAGACTTTCAAACAAAACTATAATGTTGGGGGGGCATTCTGGTGTTGGAAAAACCTCAATTATCAATGCAATACATGGATCATTAAATTTAAAAGTTGCTGATATTTCTGATCAACACTCACAAGGAAGGCATACCACAACTTATGCAGAACTTCACGATTTAGATAATAATATTAAACTCATTGACACTCCAGGAATTAAAGGCTTTGGATTAGTAAATTATGAGAAGAATGAGATTACTAATTTTTTTCCAGAATTTTTAAAGGTAAGTTCAAAGTGTAAGTTTAACAATTGTATTCATATGAATGAGCCAAAATGTTTTGTTAAACAAAAAGTTGAATCTGGAGAAATTTCAAATTCTAGATATGAAAGTTATATTCAAATAATAAATGATGATAATTTAAAGCATAGATAAATTGAAGTTAGTTATTCAAAGAGTAATAGAGTCAGATTTAACTATCGATCAAGAAATATATTCTTCAATCGGATATGGAATGGTAATATTTGTTGGAATTTCTGAAAATGATATTGATTATAATTTGAGTAAAATAACAAGTAAAGTATCAAAACTTAGGATTTTTAATGATGAATTTGGAAAGATGAATAAAAACATAAACGATATTAATGGTGAAATATTAGTTGTTAGCCAGTTTACTTTATACGCTGATACAAAAAAGGGAAATCGTCCAAGCTTTATTAAAGCTGCAAAACCAGAAAATGCAATTAAAATTTATGATAATTTTATTGTAGAGTTGCAAAATCACATCAATACAAAAATTCAAACAGGTAAATTTGGAGCAGATATGAAAATCAATCTACTAAATGATGGGCCTGTTACAATAATTTTAGAAAATAATTAAAATGGAAATAAAAAATTTACAATTGAAAGTTGATAATTGGATTAAAAACCATGGAGTTCGATATTTTAATGAATTGACAAACATGGCACAGCTAACCGAGGAGGTGGGTGAAGTAGCTAGAATAATTTCTCGTAAATATGGAGAACAAAGTTTTAAAGATTCTGACAAGGAAGTTGATCTAGCTGGTGAACTTTCAGATGTTTTATTTGTTTTACTATGTTTAGCTAACCAAACCGGAGTTGATCTTCAATCTTCTTTTGACAAAAGATTAAAAATGAAAGCAAAACGTGATCATGATAGACATCATTCAAATAAAAAACTTGATTGATGAGTTTTTTATTAAAGAGGGCTAAGCTTAAAGAAGTTGAACTTTTTGTTCCTGGGTCAAAAAGCGAATCTAACAGACTTTTGATTTTAAGTTCACTTTATAAAAATTTATCTCTAGAAAATATTTCGAATTCAGATGATACAAATTATCTTTTAAGAGCGCTTGAGTCAAAATCAGCTATCATCGATATCGGCCATGCAGGAACAGCTATGAGATTTCTAACTTCATACTTGTCTTTAACAACTAACAGGGATGTAGAGCTTAGGGGATCAAAAAGAATGCATAATCGACCAATTAAAATATTGGTTGAATCACTTAGAAAAATTGGGGCCTTAATTGAGTATAAAGAAAACGATGGTTACCCGCCTGTTCTTATTAAGCCATCTAAATTGTTAAGTAAGACTTTGCTCATTGATTCTTCAATAAGTAGTCAGTTCATATCATCTTTATTATTAATTGCGCCAAAAATTTCAGGTGGATTAGAAATAAATTTAAAAGGAAGGAAAACCTCTATGCCCTACATAGATATGACAGTTGGTTTATTGAAAAAAATTGGTATTGAAGTTATTTCAACTAAAAATCATTTTAAAGTAAAAGAACTTCAAAATATTAATTCGATAAATATTCCCGTAGAATCTGATTGGTCTTCTGCATCATACTACTATTCGATAGTTGCTCTAGCAGAAACTGGCTACAGTCTAACTCTGTCAAAATATAATTGTAAAAGTTTACAAGGAGACTCTAGCATTATTAATATTTATGAATCATTTGGTGTAAAAACAATCAATTTAGATAATAAATTAATTCTAAAAAAAACTGAATGCACTATAGATGAAATTTCTTTAGATTTAAGTTCAAACCCTGATTTAGCTCAAACTATTTGTGTAACATGTTTGGGATTAAACATTAAATGTAATCTAAAGGGACTTCACACATTAAAAATTAAAGAAACAGATAGATTATTAGCATTAAAAAAAGAGTTGAGTAAGTTTAATTTAAATGTAAAAATTTCTAGCGACTCGATTTCATTTGAAAACGACGGTATATTGAAACCGGATATAGTAATTGAAACCTACGATGATCACAGAATGGCGATGTCATTTGCATGCTTAGTAATTAAAACAAATATTATAATTAACAACCCAGAGGTAGTGAGTAAGTCATATAAATCATTTTGGTTGGATTTAGAAAAAATAGGTGTTATTATTGAATAATTTCCTCTAATTACTTGACATCCCCTATTTCCACATTGTATATTTGCATTTTTTAAAACCTTTCAAGATGAGAATGAAACTTTCAGATTTTAATTATGACCTTCCAGAAAAATTAATCGCTGAGTACCCAAATAAAAACCGTGATGAGGCCAGACTAATGGTAATAGATAGAAAAGACTATTCTATACAACATCGTCAATTCAAGGATATGATTGAATATTTTGACGAAAATGATGTTATAATATTAAATAACACAAAAGTTTTTCCAGCTCGCTTATACGGTAACAAAGAAAAAACTGGAGCCAGAATTGAGGTTTTTTTACTTCGTGAGTTAAATGCAGAGCAAAGGTTATGGGATGTCTTGGTTGATCCAGCAAGAAAAATTAGAATTGGGAATAAACTTTATTTTGGAAATGATGATACTCTTGTTGCAGAGGTGATTGACAATACAACTTCAAGGGGTAGGACCTTAAGATTTTTGTGTGATGTCAGTTACGAAGATTTTAGAAAATTATTAATCGATTTAGGAGAAACTCCATTACCAAAATATATAAATAGAGAAGTTGAACCTGATGACAAAGATCGATATCAGACAATTTATGCAAAAAATGAAGGTGCTGTTGCCGCACCAACAGCTGGCTTACATTTTTCAAAACATTTAATGAAACGTTTAGAAATAAAAGGTGTTAATTTCTCTGAGGTCACATTACATGTTGGACTTGGCTCATTTTACCCCGTTGAAGTTGAAGATTTATCAAAACATAAAATGGACAGTGAAAGAGTTATAATCGAGCAGGATTCTGCAGCCTTAATTAATGAAGGATTGGCAAACAAGAGACGAATTTGTGCGGTTGGAACAACGGTTATGAGAGCAATAGAAAGTTCAGTTTCATCTAAGGGAACATTAAATGAATATGACGGCTGGACAAACAAATTTATTTTCCCACCTTATGATTTTTCAATTGCTAATTCAATGATTACTAATTTTCATATGCCTAAATCAACACTATTAATGATGACATCAGCTTTTTTAGGAAATGATTTTATAAAGAAAGCTTATGAAGAAGCCATTAAGGAAAAATACAACTTCTTTAGTTACGGTGATTCAATGCTAATTATTTAAATATTTTGTCTTCAAAAAAGGATATTAGATCGCTTAATGAAGATGAATTAAAAGAAGTTTTATCATCTAACTCCTTTAAATCATTTAGAGCAAAACAAATATTTCACTGGATTTGGAATAAATCAGCACATAGCTTTGATGAAATGTTAAATCTTCCTAAAGATTTAATAATCTTTCTTAAGGAAAATTTCGTAATAAATTTTGTAAAGGTCCATCGAATGCAAAAAAGCTTAGATGGAACAATTAAAAATGCAATTAAGCTTTTTGATGGATACATTGTAGAATGTGTATTAATACCCACGAAAAGCAGAATTACTGCATGTGTTTCATCTCAGGTTGGATGTAGCTTAAATTGTAAGTTTTGTGCAACTGCAAAGCTTAAAAGAATGAGAAATTTAAACCCTGATGAAATTTATGATCAAGTGGTATTAATTAACCAACAAGCTAAAGAACATTTTGACAGGCCATTAACAAACATTGTTTTTATGGGGATGGGAGAGCCTTTAATGAATTATAATAATGTTTTAAAATCAATAGA
>VMCO01000092.1 GCA_008081325.1 Flavobacteriaceae bacterium | reverse complement strand
ATTTTTTAGAACATATAAATTCCCTCCTGCAATCCCTACTTTTTCTTTTTCATTGAAAATTTCAATAATTTTTTCAATATAATTTTTAGGAAGTATAATGTCACCATCAAATTTACAAATGACATCAAATTGTGTTTCTAAATTTTTTAATCCAAAATTAAATGCTTCTATAACCTTGCTTCCAGGAACGTGTTCTTGAACCGACTTATGGTCAATAACCCTAATCCATTTACATTTACCTATTAAATTTTTAATGATATTCTTAGAATTATCTGTTGAGTTATCATTCACATATATTACCTCTGCAGGTTTAATTGTCTGATTAATTAATGACTCAACTGATTTTTTTATAAAATCCTGCTCATTAAAAACCGGTATGATTATACACACTTTCATAAATCAATTTTTTCAGCATAAATAATCATGTATCTATACGTAAACATTCTAAAGAATGGTCTTATTCCTATTTTTTTTACCGGATTTGTAAACTTTTTTTCTTCAATTATTTTCCAACCTGTTTTTTCAAGTAATAATCTGAATTGCCAATCTTCAAATTCATGAAAATGATTGTCTCTGATATCATTGAAATTTCTATATGCTTTAGCAAACCAGAGTCTCAAAGGAATACTACAAACTAATTTTTTAGCTTTGATGCTATTTAATACTTGAAATGGATTTAATAAGTGTTCAAATATTTGAAATGCAGTTACAACAGTGGCCTTATTTTGTTCAATCATAGACTGATTTATATCAAGGTCTTCACCATTTGTATTGATAATTTTATAGCCATCTTTTTTTAGAGACTCGGATAGAGGGTTTTGTACCCCTAAGTCTAAGATAAGTTCATTTTTATCAATATGCTTACTTATAAAATCAGTGGTAATTCGATATCTTTTGAATGGAAAGTTTTTTGAATACATTTATCAGTATTGGTAGACCATTGCATTTATATGCATCCCAGCACCAACACTAGCAAAGATAATTTTATCACCCTTTTCAATTTTATGCTCTCCAAGTTTATTTTTTGCAATTAAATCAAACATAGTAGGAACAGTAGCTACAGAACTATTCCCAAATCGATCCACTGTGAGGGGCATAATTTTCTCTGGAGATTCTGCATTAAAGAGTTTATATAATCTTCTAACTATTGCATCATCCATTTTAGCATTTGCCTGATGAATTAATATTTTTTTTATTTCTGAGATGTCTGTTTGGGCCTTATCTAAACATTCTTTCATTGCATTTGGAACGTTAGTTAAGGCAAATTCATAAACCTTTCGACCTCTCATTTTGATATATTTTGTTTTTTGTTCTGCTTTTGGATTATAAGACTTTCCATAGAAAAGGTAAAATACTTCATCGTCTGTATAAGAAGCAGTATTGTGAGATAAAACACCACCCTCTTCATTAGATTTTTCGATAATTGTAGCTCCTGCTCCGTCAGCAAAAATCATTGAATCTCTGTCATTCACATCAACAACTCTTGACAATGTATCTGCTCCTATAACCAAACATCTCTCAGCCATTCCAGCTTTGATAAAGCCATAACCCTGAATCATCCCTTCAAGCCACCCAGGACAACCAAATAAAATATCATAAGCTACACATTTTGGATTTTTTATTTTTAATAAATTCTTCACCCTTACGGCTAAGCTAGGAAATACATCTACCTGTGTAGTATCATTACTAGCGTTACCAAAATTGTGAGCTAAAATTATATAATCAATTTTCTCAGGATCAACATTTGAATTTTCAATAGCTTCTTTAGCAGCTAAATATGCTAAATCAGAGGTGTTTAAACCATCTTTAGCATATCTTCTTTCCTTAATGCCAGTAATCTTTTGAAATTTCTCAATAATTTCTTCATTTTTTGTTTCAATTCTGTTCCCTTCATTATCGAAAAACTCTCTGTCTAAAAATTTAGAATTATCTTGAATTATTTCTGGAATATAAGATCCACTTCCGGTTATTTTTATGTTCATTTATTAATGAATTTTAAGTAAGTAAACTTATTAAATTAATAACAATTAAAATAATATTAATCAGTATATAATTCTATAGGTCCACAACTACAAATTAGATTTCTATCTCCATAAGCATCATCTACTCTTCTAACACTCGGCCAAAATTTATTTATTCTAGTATATTCGAGTGGAAATGCTGCTTTTTCTCTGCTGTAAGGAAATTCCCATTTATCATTAGCTATCATTTCAAGTGTGTGAGGAGCGTTTTTTAATATATTGTTTTTGTCTTCAACACTACAGCTATCTATTTCATTTCTTATTGCTATCATTGCATCACAAAATCTATCAATTTCTTCAAGATCTTCGCTTTCAGTTGGTTCGATCATCATGGTTCCAGCTACAGGGAAAGAAACAGTTGGAGCGTGAAACCCATAATCCATCAATCTCTTGGCTATATCGGTAACTTCGATACCCTTGTTTTTGAATCCTCTGCAATCAATAATCATTTCATGAGCAGATCTTCCATTATCCCCTGTATACAGAATAGGGTATTTATCAAACAACCTTTGCTTTATGTAATTTGCATTCAAAATAGCTATTTCAGTAGATTTTTTTAAACCCTTAGGTCCGAGCATACATATGTAGGCATAAGAAATTAAACAAGCCATTGCGGAGCCATAAGGAGCTGCTGAAATTGAATCAATTGCCATTTCTCCACCGACTTTAATAATCGGATTTCCAGGGAGAAAAGGTGTTAGGTGTTTAGCTACACAAATTGGTCCAACTCCAGGACCTCCACCACCATGTGGTATCGCAAATGTTTTGTGTAAATTTAAATGACAAACATCAGCACCGATTGCCATTGGACTTGTTAATCCAACCTGTGCATTCATGTTTGCGCCATCCATATAAACTAGGCCACCATTTTTATGAATGGTATCTGTTATTTTTTTAATCTCTGATTCGAATACACCATGTGTCGAAGGGTAGGTTATCATTAACGCACCCAAATTTTCTTTATGTTCATTAGCTTTATTTGTTAAATCTTCTATATCAATGTTACCATTTTCTGTAGACTTAACAACAACAACTTTCATTCCTGCCATCACAGCACTTGCTGGATTTGTTCCGTGTGCTGATGAAGGAATTAGGCATATATTTCTATTGAAATTGTTGTTATTTTCGTGAAAAGCTTTTATAACCATTAATCCTGCGAATTCGCCTTGTGCTCCTGAATTTGGCTGAAGTGATACAGAGTCAAAGCCTGTTATTTCAGCTAGTTGTTTTTCTAATTTTTTTAAGACATATAAATATCCTTGAGCTTGCTCAGTTGGTACAAAGGGATGAATATTTCCCCATCTGTTCCAGCTTAAGGGTAGCATTTGTGATGCAGCATTTAGTTTCATGGTACAAGAACCCAAGGAGATCATTGATCTGTTAAGAGCCAGATCCTTATTTTCAAGAGATTTTATATATCTCATCAATTTGGTTTCAGAATGGTACTTTTTAAATACTTCATCTTTTAAAAATCCTTGATTTCTAACATATTTTGACGGGATATTTTGTATTTCACTTAATGAAGTGATAGTTTGTGAATCAGACTTTTTGAATATATTAATAATATCATTTAAGTCATCAATGTTTGTAGTTTCATTAATTGTAATTGAAACGGTTTCTTCATCAGGGTAATAAAAATTGATTTCAGAATCTTCTGCAAGTTTAATGATGACTTCTTTACTGGCTTTAATCCTGATTGTATCAAAAAAATGTTTGTTTAGATTCTTATGGCCAATTTTTTCTAACTCCTGTGAAAGGGTTGAAGTCATTAAGTGAACTTTTCTTCCGATTTCTTTTAGCCCTTCTTCACCATGATAAACAGCATACATTCCCGCCATAACTGCTAATAAAACTTGAGCTGTACAAATATTTGAAGTTGCACGATCTCTTTTAATATGCTGTTCTCTTGTTTGTAAGGCCATTCTTAGAGCCCTTCCGCCGTTAGTATCAATTGTAACACCTATAATTCTTCCTGGGATATTTCTTTTAAAATCTTTTTTAGTTGCAAAATATGCTGCGTGGGGGCCTCCATAACCTAGGGGAATTCCAAACCTTTGAGTGCTACCTACAACTACATCAGCACCCATAGATCCTGGGTCTTTTAAAAGGGTAAGACTTAAGATGTCTGCTGCTACAGCTACTTTGATTTCATATTCTTTACATTTATTTATAAATGGTTCGATATCTGTAATCTTTCCACTCATTGAGGGATATTGAACAATTGCACCAAAAAAATTATTATCTATTTTGGCATTTTCAATTTTTTCAATCACAAGTTCAATTCCAAGTGGTTTGGATCTTGTTTTTAAAAGGGACAATGTTTGTGGAAATATATCATCTGAAACCAAAAATTTAACAGAATTATTTTTTTTCTGCTCTCTTGATCTAACCGCAAAGAGTAATGACATAGCTTCAGCTGCTGCTGTAGCTTCCTCTAATAGAGAAGCATTAGCTAATTCCATACCGGTTAAATCGGAAACCATAGTTTGAAAATTTAGAAGAGCTTCAAGTCTTCCTTGGGCAATCTCAGCCTGATACGGAGTATATGCGGTATACCATCCAGGATTTTCCAATATATTTCTCTGAATTACTGCAGGAAGATATGATCTATTATATCCAAGCCCGATATATGTTTTGAAAACCTTGTTTTTTGAAGAAATTTGCTTTAAATGCATTAAAAAGTCTGACTCGCTCATTTCTTTTTCAAGCTCAATATTTTTTGATAATCTTATATCCTTAGGGATTGTTTCTTCAATTAATTTTTCAAGAGAGTCAACGCCGATTTTATCAAGCATTAATTTAATTTCTTCTTCTCTGGGACCTATATGTCTATTTAAAAATAACTCCGTTTTCATTTCAAAAATTGATTTGATTAAAAGTAAATAATTAAACAGTTTTTTATATTATTAATAATTATAAATAATGAACAAGATTAATGGGTTTATTAACAACAAAAATAAAGTCTGTTTTAGATTATTATATTGATTCAAGTTTTCACGTTTCGTTATGTGCAATTTGTTATGTTTTAGTTATCTATAATCAGAATTATAAAACTATTGAAATATCTGATTTTATATTTACAGATCTTTTGTTTGTTTTCACTGCAACTTTTTGTGCATATAACTTCATTAAATTTTATGAATTCTACTTATCAAAAAACAGACCATTCAATAATTTTAATTTGTTTTCTATTACCCTGTCTATAATTTTTTTTCTGATATTTCTATTTTATTTTTTTAGTTATCCGTTTTTCAAACAAATTATAGTTCTAATTTGCTCCTTAATTACTTTTGCATACACGATTCCGATATATAAAAAATATACTTTAAGGACTAAGCCAATCATCAAGATTATATCAATTTCAATTTCGTGGTCAATATTAGTTGTGTTTGTTCCTTTTTATGAAGTATTTGATTTTCATTATCTAATCTATTACTCTGTCATAATTTTTCTGATAACAGTAATACTAATGATACCTTTTGAAATTAGAGACGCAAAATCAGACGAGAATTATACAAAGAATAGTATAAATGTATATGGTTTACAAGTCATTAAAAAAATAGGCTACTTTATATTGTTTTTAATTTTAGCTTTTGTAATTATTTTCGAAAAACTGTACAATAATTTTACATCTCAAACACCTTTGATTTTAACAATAATTATAACAGCTATTTTAATCAGAAAATCAACAGAAAAACAATTTAAGTATTTTAGTTCTTTAGTTGTTGAGTCAGTACCTATTTATTGGTTATTTCTAGATTTCTTATTTTAATTCTTTTTCAGAATCAATAACTTTTTTTTCTAATTGTGTTTTGTAGTGAATTAGTTTTTGAGCAACATTATCATCACTAAGTCCAATAATTTGAGCAGCTAAAATACCTGCATTTTTTGCTCCATTAAGCGCTACAGTAGCAACAGGCACACCATTTGGCATTTGTAATATTGATAATACGGAATCCCAACCGTCAATAGAGTTTCTTGATTTTACCGGGACACCAATTACAGGAAGTGTAGTAATTGATGCAACCATTCCAGGTAAATGTGCTGCGCCACCAGCACCTGCTATAATAACCTTAATTCCGTTATTACTAGCTTCACTGGCATATTTAAACATTTTTTCAGGAGTTCTATGTGCGGAAACAATATTTACTTCACAATCAATTTGAAATTCATTAAGAATATTTATAGCATCTTGCATTACTGGAAGATCGCTTTTGCTTCCCATAATTATACCTACTTTTTTCATGAAATAACTTTTATTTTTCTTTTAATTTTTTTTCCTATTTCAATTGCCTTATTAATGTCTTTATTCACAATTGTAATATGCCCCATTTTTCTGTTAAGTCTTGATTTTTTCTTTCCATATATATGAACAAATACACCTGGAATATCAAAAATATCATTTATATTTTTATAAATTACATTTCCTTCAATCATATTTTCTCCAACTAGATTTACCATAATCCCTGGAATTATTAAATCTGTTTCACCAAGAGATAAATTTAAAATACTCCTTAAATGTTGATCAAACTGTGATGTCATACAACACTCTATTGTATGGTGCCCAGAGTTGTGAGGTCTTGGAGCAACTTCGTTAATAAGAATATCATCGTCTTTTGTAAGAAATAATTCGACCGCTAGTAATCCAACCATGTTAAATTTTTCAGAAGTTTTTTTAGCGATTTCATTTGCTCTTTTTTCTATATCATCTGAAATATTTGCAGGACACATAACATATTCAACAAGATTTGATTTATCGTTAAATTCCATTTCAACAATAGGAAAACATTTGATGTCACCTTGGACATTTCTTGAAACGATTACTGACAATTCTTTTTTTATTTCAACTAGTTCTTCGATTAAGCATTGATTTTTGTAAGAAAAATTAAGATCATCAGGACTTTTAATTATTTTAACACCTTTACCGTCATAGCCAAATTTGGAGCTTTTCCAAACAAATGGAAATTTAAAATTATCTTTTTTAAATCTGCTTTTAAGCTCGTCTAAATTTGAATAATTGCTGAATCTAGATGTTGGTAAATTATTTTTTTTATAGAATTGCTTTTGATCAGACTTATTCTGAATTATTTGCAATGCTTTTGCTGATGGGTAAACTTTTTTACCTCTCTTTTCAAGTTCAAGTAATGCCTCGGTATTTATTTTTTCTATTTCGACAGTGATTACATCTACTTTGTTTCCAAAATCTATTACATCATTGTAGTTTGTAATATCACCAACTATAAATTCATCAGCAATTTTGGCACACGGTGCTTCATTATTAGAATCCATGACTTTAGTATGCAAATCATATCTTTTGGCATCATATAATAACATTTTGCCAAGTTGACCACCACCTAAAACACCTAATTTAAAATTTGAACTGAACAGCTGCATTTTTTTAACATTGTTATAATGTTGATGCAAAAATACATTTTAATATTTAATGAATTAGAAATTAAACTACCCAAAGATTATATTTGTATTTAAATAAATTTTATGAAGAATATTGTTTTATTTGGCCCACCTGGAGCTGGAAAAGGAACTCAAGCTGAAATTATTAAAACCAAATATGATTTATTTCATATTTCAACTGGTGATGTTTTTAGATATAATATAAAAAATAACACTAATCTTGGATTATTAGCCAAAGGCTATATGGATAAAGGAGAATTAGTTCCTGATAAAGTTACAATTGATATGTTGAGTGATGTTGTTAAAAAAAATATTCACGTAAATGGATTTATATTTGACGGTTTTCCACGTACCGAAAGTCAAGCTGTTGCTTTAGAAGTTTTGTTAGAAAAATTTAACACAACAATTTCAGGAATGATTGCACTAGAAGTTGATGATGAAATCCTCATTAACAGATTATTGGACAGAGGTAAAGATAGTGGAAGAGCTGATGACTCAAATAGAGAAATTATTGAAAACAGAATTAGTGAATATTACAGTAAAACAGCAATTTTGAAAACCTATTATCAAAGAAAAAACTGTTATTATGGAGTAGATGGAGTTGGAGAAATTGGTGATATTACTTCAAGAATAATGGATGTAATGAGTAAATTATAGATCATAGATGACTGAAGGGAACTTTGTAGATTATGTAAAGATAAATGTAGCCTCTGGAAAAGGGGGTAAGGGATCTACACATCTCAGAAGAGAAAAGTATGTCGCTAAAGGTGGCCCTGATGGAGGAGATGGTGGAAGGGGAGGCCATATTGTTTTAAGGGGTAACTCACAGTTTTGGACGTTATATCATTTGAAGTTTAAAAGGCATTTTAAAGCTGAAAAAGGTAATGACGGTGGTAAAAACAGAATTACCGGTTCCAACGGAAAAGACATTTTTATAGATGTTCCGTTAGGAACGGTTGTAAAAAACACCTCTGATGAAACTACAATTTTTGAAATAACCGATGAAGGTGAGGAAAAAATAATTTGTGAGGGTGGTAAAGGGGGTAGAGGTAATTGGCATTTCAAATCATCAACAAACCAAACTCCAAGATATTCTCAGCCTGGATTGCCAAACCAAGAAATGCAGATAACTTTAGAATTAAAGGTGTTAGCTGATGTGGGTCTTGTAGGTTTTCCAAATGCTGGAAAATCAACATTACTTTCTGTTATTACAGATGCCAAACCTAAAATTGCAGATTATGAGTTTACAACCTTAAAGCCAAACTTAGGGATTGTTAAATACAGAGACTTTAGAACATTTATAATGGCAGATATCCCTGGAATTATTGAGGGTGCTTCAGAAGGTAAGGGTCTCGGTCATTATTTTCTAAGACATATTGAAAGGAATTCAACACTCCTATTCATGATTCCTTCAGATTCTGATGACATTGTAACCAGCTATAAAATCTTATTGAAGGAATTAAAGAAATATAATCCGGAAATGCTTGATAAAAGTAGATTGATTGCTATAACAAAATCAGATTTGCTTGATGAGGAATTAACCCGAGAAATCGAGCTCGAAATAAAAGGAAAAATAAAAGAGGAATTTATTTTTATATCCTCAATCTCTAACACGGGACTCACTGAGCTAAAGGATAAAATATGGAAAATGCTAAACTAAAAAATATGCCATTGAGGAGTTTAGCTTTCAATTTCATCACTTTTTTTACAATCATTATTCCGCTAAATATATTAGCTCAAAACTCTTTCTCTCCACAATTTTATGAGCGTGAAGAAACACTAGTAAATATTTATAATAATGACCCTCAAAATGAACAAAATCTTATCAGCATGGGGGAATTATATGCTTCTGAAAAAATATGGGATTTAGCAATTGATTCTTACGAAAAATTAGTTGATCTTGATCCTGATAATCCAGATTACTTATATAGACTTGGAGGTACACAGGCTGCATATTCTGAGGTAGCGAATAAATTCAGAGTTTTATCGATTATTAATAGCGCCAAGAAGAATTTGATCAAATCGGCATTTTTAGACACAAATCATATTTATAGTAGATGGGCATTAGTTCAAATTTTAACTGAACTTCCACAAATCTTAGGTGGCGATAAAGATGTTGCTTTAAAATATTGTAATGAAATTCTTAATATTTCTTATGTACACGGCTTATTATCTTATCACTATTTTTATAGTTTTAAAAATAATGAAGGTTTAATTTTAGATACAGAAATAAAAATATTTGATGAAATTCAGTCTAATCCTATATTATTTGAATTTAACCATTTCAATTTTGTTGTTGGTAAACTATTAATCAATACCGACACAAGTCAATTCAATTTAGCTTTAAGGTACTTAAACAGATATCTTTTAAATTACTCCTCCGCAGATCGTTTTTCGTTAGAGGAAGTATATTATTATTTAGCTTACTGTAATTTTTATTTGGGTAATAGTAATTCTCTCACTCTTTTAAAAAAATCAAAAGAAATCGCCTTAAAATCTCAGAAAAAAAATTATAACTTGATAAGTAAAATTGAAGAATTAAATAAATTGATGAATCAATGAGAATTCATTTTATAGCAATAGGAGGATCAGCAATGCACAACCTTGCAATAGCTTTAAAGTTAAAAGGTTATAATGTTTCAGGTAGTGACGACATGATTAATGATCCGTCAAAATCAAGACTCAAAAAATATCATTTACTTCCAGAAAAAGAGGGCTGGTTTTCTGAAAAAATTTCTAAAGATATTGATGCAGTTGTTCTAGGAATGCATGCAAAAGATGATAATCCTGAATTATTAAAAGCTAGAGAAATAGGATTAAAAATATATTCTTATCCTGAGTTTATTTTCAATCAATCGAAGGATAAAATCAGAATTGTAATTGGAGGCAGCCATGGTAAAACATCTATAACCTCATTAGTGCTACATGTATTAAGGGCTCAAAATATAGAGGCAGATTATATGGTTGGCGCTCAACTTGACGGATTTGAAGTTATGGTAAAACTTACAGACACAAGTAAATATATTGTCTTAGAAGGGGATGAATATTTATCTTCTGCATTAGATCTACGACCAAAATTCCATTTATATAAACCACATATTGCTCTAATTAGTGGAATTGCATGGGATCATATTAATGTGTTTAAGACATTTGAAAATTATTTAAAACAATTTGAGATATTTATCAATTCTATAGAGGAAAATGGAACCTTGGTTTACAATGAGCTGGATCCTGAGTTGAAAAAACTTGTAAGCTCGAATAAAAGTGATCTTAATTACATTCCGTATTCAATCCCAAAACATAAAATAATTGATGGTCTTTCATTTATTGATTTTAACAATGATTTATACAGATTAAAAATTTTTGGAGATCACAATCTTCAAAATATTTGCGGGGCATTAAATATTTGTAATGCATTGGGTGTTGAAACAAAAGACTTTTATGATGCTATTACCTCATTTAATGGAGCAAGTAATAGACTTGAATTAGTATATAA
>VMCO01000075.1 GCA_008081325.1 Flavobacteriaceae bacterium | reverse complement strand
ATCTTGTTCTAAATGGTTCTGACACTTGACCGACAGGTGTTTGATATGCAATATTTTCAAAATCATAAATCATTTTAAATGCTGAAAAATATCCTAGGTTTTCTACAATCATTTTATTGTCCTGATTGTGGTTCTTGATAAAATCATCAATAGATGAATTAAGAAAAGCATTTTTTAACGATTTAAGCTTATTATAAACTTGAATCGTATCATTGTTATTTTCATCAAATTTAATTAACACATGGGATACATTTACTTCAAATTTAGTTCTTTCGTATGCCTCTTTTAAAAACTTTTCTTCGGTGACTTTATCAGTTAAATAAGTGTTTTGAAGTTGTTTAGCATATTTGTTTAGTTCACTTTTATATTTCGGATCCTCATGTAACCCTAAATCATATGCTTCAGCTAATTTAATTTTGTAGTTTATAAATAAATCTAGATAAGATTCAAAATCTTTTTGATTAATCTCATCAATTAGTTCGATGTTTTTATTATAGACTCTGTGAAATTCTTCAGTTAGTATTATACTATCATTTACCTCAAATAAAATATCATTTTTATATAGTTGACTAAATGAAACGTTAAAACATATTAAAAAAAGTAATAAAATTCTATTCATTTTACTGATAATTGGAGGAGCAAAAATAGAAATATCTGATAAATAATCTTTAATTATCTCGAGTAATTTGGAGCTTCCTTTGTAATATTTACTCCGTGTGGATGACTTTCAACAATTCCTGAAGATGTGATTTGGACAAACTTTGATATTTTTTGCAAAGTTTCAATATCTTTAGCTCCACAATATCCCATACCAGCTCTTAATCCTCCGACAAATTGATGAATACTTTCAACTAAATCCCCTTTGTAAGGAACACGACCAACAATACCTTCAGGAACCAATTTTTTTATATCACTTTCCACATCCTGAAAATATCTGTCTTTACTTCCTTTTTTCATAGCCTCTAATGAACCCATTCCTCTGTAAGATTTAAACTTTCTACCTTCAAAAATAATTGTTTCACCAGGTGACTCTTTGGTACCTGCTAATAGAGAACCAAGCATTACACATGAAGCGCCAGCAGCAATAGCTTTTGCAATATCACCTGTATATCTAATTCCACCGTCTGCTATTACTGGAATTTTGTTGTTAATTGTTTTACAAACTTCTAGAATAGCTGAAAATTGAGGTACACCTACCCCAGCAACAACTCTTGTAGTACAAATTGAACCTGGACCAATACCAACTTTAATTCCATCGGCACCAGCTTTTAATAAAAACTCAGCTGCTTCAGAAGTAGCAATATTTCCTACCACAATGTCAACTTCTTTTGCGATTGTTTTTAAATTTTTCAATAAAGAAACGACTCTTTCTGTATGACCATGAGCTGTATCTATAACAATTGCATCAACACCTGAATTAATTAGTGCTTTTGATCTTTCTATAGAATCATCAGTAACACCGATAGCAGCAGCAACTCTTAACCTTCCGTACTTATCTTTATTAGCAATAGGTTTTAATTTCAATTTTGTTATATCACTAAAAGTTATTAATCCAACCAACTTATTTTTTTTAGTAACAACAGGTAATTTTTCAATTTTATTTTGCTGGAGTATCACCTCAGCTTCCTCAAGAGATGTACCTTCTCCTACAGTGATAAGGTTATCCTTTGTCATAACCTCAGTTATTAATCTGTCATTCTTTTTCTCAAATCTTAAATCTCTATTAGTAACAATCCCTTTCAAAAAACCTGAATCGTCTACGATTGGAATACCTCCGATTTTATTTTCTTTCATACTTTTTTTTGCATCAGAAACTAATGAGTTTAATGGAAGGGTTACAGGGTCTATTATCATTCCACTCTCAGCACGCTTTACACGTCTTATTTTATCAGCTTGCAGTTTTATGGACATATTTTTGTGAATAACTCCGATACCTCCTTCTTGTGCAATTGCTATTGCCATTCTACTTTCGGTAACTGTATCCATAGCTGCAGAAACAATTGGAATATTTAGAGAAATATTTTTAGAAAATTTAGAATTTATATTTACTTCTCGAGGTAATACGTTAGAATATCCAGGAACTAAAAGGACATCATCGTAAGTAAGTGCTTGTGAAATATTTTTTTTGGGGAGATTTTCCATGCAATTGACAATTAATTGCATGCAAATATACAACTTGGAACTTAAACTTTACTCTTTTTTGATAATGATTGACGTAAAATTATAAAAGAACTGATTAGAAATACTATTGCCATAAGTGATGAAGAAATAAAAATTACATATTTCATCCATGTTACACCATTCCACAGCAAATAGATGCCTCCAAAGGTCAATAGTATAGAAAAATATGGCTCGATAATTAAAAACATCTTAAGATGATAATTTAAATCAGTGATTAGCAAAAGTAGTCCAGTAATAAAAAAGATTATTGACATTGAAATAATATGTGAATGTATAAGATTATATATCTGGTATTTACTCTTTTTAAATTTATAAATTGCTATGGTTTCTTGTGGTTCATTTCCTAGATAATTTTCCTCAATGCCTGTTGGTGAAAGACTAGATGTGTGATCAACTAATAAAATTGAAACAAAATAGCCTATCGATAAAACTATAATAAAAGGAATTACTAAGTTCTTTAATTCTCTAGGTAAAGAATAAATTAAACCATTAAGCTTCATTATAAGACTGAGTTTTGATTTAATTTATTAACTGATTCAAGAAAAACATTCACTGTTTCAATCATTGATTTAACCGAAATTGTTGCACCTGAAATAGCTGAAATATCTTTCATATATTTTAATCTATCTTCTTTTCCTTTACCCGTAAATTGTTTTAACCATCTTTTGCTACCGATTTCGCCGCCCCAATTTTCTCTATAAACCAAAATTTTTGAATCTATGATTTTTAAATCGAGGCCTAAGATAATTAAATAATCGAACTCATAGTGCATACTAGGTGCTTTTGACTCATAAGAGTAGCCAATCAAAGTATCATTGTGTATTATTTTTTTGAATTTTGAATAATTAAATTCATCCCATATTTTCTCTTTAATTATATCGTCAACAATAATAGTTGATAATTCAAATTTTTCTATTTCAAATACTGACTTTATCTGTTTTGCAACTTTTTTTTTATTTCTATCTTTTTCTGAGACAGATAAAAATAAAACCGACACAAAAAATAAAAATATTATCCTCATATTTTTTAAATATGAACAAGGAGAAAATCTATAACGATTTTCTCCCATTCAAATATGCTTAAAATATTAAACCAAAAACAAAATTAGAACCAAACTCCTATACCGAAATTTAGCACAGAAGTATTTTCATCCGATGCCTCATTTCCAAGAATTTGATAATCCATTTTAAATGCAGCACCAGGTGCAACATGCCAACTAAGACCTGTTGTTAATACATTTCTGTTATATGCGTCATTTGCAACTAATGACCCAGCTACACCAGCGTGAGTGTCATAGTTTGAATAACGAGCAAAAAAATCAAGTTTTTCTTCTTTATCTAATGAGAATAGATTGTATGATGCTTCTAAATACCATCCATTCATTTTAGATCCAAGGTCTGAATCCCAAGCTAAGTTATACTCCTCTGATCCATCGATAGAAGTTGTAACAAATTGACCTCTCATACCAAATCTATCCTTAACGTATCTAGCATCAAGACCAATCATTGAAATTCCAACTCCTGGAACATCTGTATTTACGTCTACATTTGTATCACCAAAATAACCTGCTAAACCTAATTTTAACCCTTGAATTCCGTACCAGTCTACTTTAGCTGAGATATTTGTCGTATTCCACATTGCTTCAGCTCCTTTGGCTCTTCCGCTTCTGATTCCATTTGATCCACCTAGACCACTAGATTTAAAACCGTTAAATAAATAAAGCTGATATTTTAATGATGCATCATCAACTCTACCGTTTAAACCAAACCCGATTTCTCTCCACGTGGTAGGAATAATTGATTTGTCCATTCCTGGTCTTTCAACCCCGTTAAAAGTAGTTGGCTCATGGAATTCGTTAACAATACCCATGGGAATTAACATTAGACCAGCTCTTAAACTTAGATTATCTTTAAGTGCATATGATAAAAATGCTTGCTCTACATAAACTTCAACAACATGTTCAAATTCAATTTCTGAAACAAATTGAACTTTCTCATTAAAGTTATATCCAAGAAGTGTTACCAACCTATGGACATCAACTTTTCCGTTACCATCTTCAGGAAGATTAACATGAACTTCTCCGTATCCGCCTAAAACAAGTCCTTGCCCTTTATTCATCAAAGTTTCAGCTGCATTTTGAGCAAAAACAAATGAAGTACTCGCAAGTAATAATATAATAATAAGATTAAACTTTTTCATTATTTTTATTTAGATTAATTATTAATAGTGCAAATATAGACACCAATATTTAAATAAAAAATTATTTAGAATAATTATAAATAAGATTTTAATGATAGTTTAAAAAGATATCACTTGCATAATTATAGGCTGATTCAAATTTTAGAGGATTTACACCTGAATCCAATCCTATTTCTTGACAATATGATATTATTTTTTCAGTAGGCATATTACCTATCATTTTATCTGAAGCCATCGGACATCCTCCAAAACCTTGTATGGCTCCGTCAATACGCAAACAATTAGATTTGACTGAAATATCGATTTTTGTTCGCCACATTTCTGGATGAGTGTGAAGATGTAAACCAAACTCTACACTTGGATATTTATTTGAGAAATATGTATAAACATTTTTTATCATTGAAGGGGTGGCAGAGCCAATGGTATCACTCAATGAAATAAGGTTAAATCCATGGTTAATAAGTTTAGAAATAGATTTGTCAATAATATCTAGACTCCACACCTCGCCATAAGGATTACCAAAACACATCGATAAATAAACAACTAATCTTTTACTTGATTCGGTAATGATTTTGTTTATTTCAATCAGATTTGAAAAAGATTCGTTAATAGTCTTATTTGTATTTCTCATTTGAAAATTTTCAGAAATAGAGAAAGGATAACCTACATATGTTACCTGATCATAAATCGAAGCTATTTCTGCACCTTTGATATTTGCTATAATTACTAAAAGTTTAGTTGTCTTCCCAGTAAGATCCAAAGAACTTATTACTTCTCCAGTATCAGACAACTGTGGAATTACTTTTTTAGAAACAAAACTCCCAACATCAATTGTGTCAAAACCAACATCTAATAAACTATTAACATATTTGATTTTTTTTTCAGTTGGAATAAATTTTTTAATACTCTGCATAGCATCTCTTGGACATTCTATGATTTTAAGTTTAGGCATTAAAACAATTTATTAAGTTAAAGTTATATTATTTTCTGTAAATAGTATTAATAGCGCGATTAGCAATAGGACTAGAATATTGAAATATTTAGAGAAAATATTAAAATTATTCACTGATGAAAATTTTTTATGAATGGAATCAGAAAAAAGTATAATTAATCCAAAGACAATAAAAGTAATAACAATAAAAATCAACCCCAAAGATAAAATTTGCAGTTTAAATGAATATGTTTCAGAATAAATAAAATTTGGAAAGAAAAGGGTGAAAAATAAAAATACTTTTGGATTTAAAAGATTCATAAAAATCCCCTTCTTTATGTTTTTAAAAATTTCATTATTAAGTTTTCCAGCATGAAAATTATCATTATTAATTTCAGATTTATATACATCATAAGCTAGATATAAAAGATACACAACTCCTAAATATTTTATTGTACTAAAAAACAAATCATATTCAATTATTAATTTATTCAAACCAAATGCAAGCAATGAAGTGTGAATCAAGCAACCAATTAGTAGACCTGTTAGAAAGGAAAAGCCTACAATTTTTCCAGATTTTGTTGCAAGAGCAGTAAGATAGAGATTGTCGGGTCCCGGACTCAATGCAAGTAAGAAAGAAGAAAAAATAAAAGACGTTAACATCAGAGTGTTTAATTTTCGAGAGCATAATAAAATTAACTATTTTTGCATAAACTCGTTTATTTGAAACTTAAATTACTTACAGAAATGAAAAGCTTTTACAAATATTTATTAAATTTTACGATTATATTTTTTTGTACTTCAATACATTCTCAAGAAAATCATATTGGTTCATGTGCAACAGAAGTTCCAGAAAATTTCTATGAAATCGAGAATAATAATAAAGAAAGCTTTGATTATTATTTAAATGAGTATTACAATAAAAAACAATCAAAATTTTCAACTGCAATAACAGACGTTCCTGCAAAAATTCATATTGTAACAGACACTAATGGTGCAACCAACATTACAGAAAATCAAATTTTTGCTGAAATTGAAGAAGCAAACTCATTTTTAGCAAATTCATTTTTAAAGATTACTGTTTGTGAGGACACTAATTATATCGCAAATAATAATTTATATGATTTGGATATTTCTGATGATCAAGGTGAATTATACGCTTATAATCAGCCTAATATTATGAATATCTATTTTGTTGAATCTATAAATGAAAATACCGTTGCAGGTTATACTTATTTTCCGCAAAATTCTCAGTATTATGATGTGGTAGTGATGGATAGTCAAGCAACAACAAATACTATAAGTTCTACTCTAATCCACGAATTTGGACATCATTTTGTTTTAATGCATACACACGGTTCTTCAAATGAACCTGGTTCAACTGACGAGCTGGTTAACGGAAGTAATTGTGCTACAGCCGGAGATAGATTTTGTGATACACCAGCTGACCCATTAATTAATTCTTCAAATGTAAGTTCTGTCAATTGTTTATATACTGGAACTGCTACTGATGCTCAAGGTCTTTATTATGATCCTGACACATCAAACATTATGTCTTACTCGCCAGACTCCTGTACCGATTTTTTCAGTGATGAACAGTACGCCTACATGTATGCTGGCTATCATGTGTTCAGAGGCACATATTATAAATGCCCATCATTTTATGTGGATTTTACAGCAGAAATTAACGAGAGTTGCGATGATTACATGACTGTAAATTTTACAGATTTAAGTTTTGGCGCAACCGCATGGGAATGGGATGTTGACGGAGACGATATTGTTGATTATACTGAACAAAATCCTACTCATGTATTTACCCCAGGTTTATACGACGTAGTATTAACAATCTATAATGGGGGTGAAAGCATTACCAAAGTATTCCCTCAATTTATAAACTTTCCTTCTAATCTTTTTGAAACTTCAAAGATCAATTTAAAACTATTTATAATTGACACTAACGAAAATACCTGGGAATTTAAAGATAGTAGTGATACCGTATTATACGAAGGAGGTCCATATGAGGAGGCTGGAGAGCATAATCATGAGTTTGACATAAACCCTTCAGAGTGTTATACTTTCACCATATATGATTCGGAAGGAAACGGACTTGGAACTTCTGATTGGGTTTTTAGCAATGGTACTTGGTCTGAAGCAAATGAGTTTTATGAATTAACAACTGAAGAGGGTGATTTAGTTTATACAAATACAAATTTTGGATCTGAGGAATCAAAATTAATCAGTACAAATTATCTAAATCTAAATGAGAATAACCAAAACTCAGTATCAATATTTCCAAATCCATCTGAAAATTACATTTATATTAGGTATGAGAATATATCTCCAGAATCTTATAAAATATTTGATGTAAATGGGAGACTAGTATACTCGAAGATCATAAATAACAATGATGATCTTTTAGTTGATGTAAGTAGTTATGACAGAGGGCTATATTTTATTTCTATTGTGTCAAATCAAAAAGTAAGTAACCTAAAATTCTTGGTTAAGTAACTTTTTATTTATTTTATTAACTATACCTGGCCCTTCGTAAATGATCCCAGTATACAACTGAATTAAATGAGCACCTGCTTTAATTTTTTCAACAGCTTGCTCAGGAGTTGAAATACCTCCTACTCCAATTATAGGAAGCTTTCCCTTTGTTTTCTTTGAAATAAATGAAATAACATCATTACTTTTATCAAACAGAGGAGTACCGCTTAATCCTCCTATTTCTTTTTTGTTTTTAGATTTTAGATTTGAGAAATCAATAGTTGTGTTGGTTGCAATAATTCCATCAATATTATTTTCATTTATAACTTCAAGAATTTCTTCGATTTTTTTTTCACTTAAATCAGGTGAGATTTTTATCAAAATTGGTTTTTTAATATTTTTTTTTGATCTAATTGCATTTAATTCTATAAAGAGATCATTTAGAAAATTCCTTGACTGCAACTCTCTTAGACCAGGTGTATTTGGTGAGCTTACATTTATTACGAAATAATCAACATGATTATAAAGCTCTTTGAAACAAATCAAATAATCAGCCTTAGCCTCAGAATTTGGAGTAACTTTATTCTTGCCGATATTTCCTCCAATAATGACCTTAAAATCCTTTTTTAACCTACTTTTAATCTTATCTACACCATCATTATTAAAACCCATCCGATTAATAATAGCATTATCTTCTTTCAGTCTAAATAATCTTTTTTTTGGATTCCCCTTTTGAGGCTTTGGAGTAACAGTACCTATCTCAATAAAACCAAAGCCAAATTTTTCAAACTCAGAAATATGCGTTGCGTTTTTATCAAATCCAGCAGCTATACCTACAGGATTATCAAATGTCAAACCAAAAAGATTTCTTTTGAGTTTTGTATTATCAATTTTGTAGCGTGACTCTATTAAAAAACCTATTAATGGTAATTTAAAAAGTAATTTGGTTGCGCAAAATGTAAAATTGTGAATTTTTTCGGGGTCAAATAAGAATAAAAAAGGGGAAATTAACTTCTTATACATTTTTGATAAATTAAAACTACTTGTTTAATTCATTTGACGCTTCCATTGAAATCATTGATTTATTAAATTTTAATTTTCCAGCCGTTGTCTCTATAATGCAAGTACCTTCTTTTTGATTTATGTGATTTACTCTACCATGCATTCCACTTTTCATTACAACTCTATCACCCGATTTTAAATCAGTTAAAAACTTTCTCTCTTTTTTAGCTTTTCTCATCTGCGGAGCAATCATAAAGAAATATATGACTGCAAACATCAGAAGAAATGGAGTAAACTGTGAAAAGTTTTCCATACTTACTGAATTATGGGACCTGCAGGAGGCTTTAATCCATTATTTGGATTATTAATGAAAGCTGATATTCTTACAGATTCAGTTCCTCTTTGGGTATTAGCCTTAATTGTAACGGTCTTAGAGGTTTTATTCATTCCTTTACCGTTAAACTTCACGGTAAATTGAGATGATTCACCTGGAAGCAATGGAGCTCTACTCCAATCCTGTGGAACCGTACATCCGCATGTAGATTTAATTTCGGTAATCACTAACGGGGCTTCACCTGTATTTGTGTAAGAAAAAACTGTTTCTTGAGCTTCACCGTCCATAATTGTTCCAAAATCATGATCTTTTTTATCAAAAGTCATTACCGGAAACTTAGAAGGTGTATTATCTCTAACAGATGCTATCTCAACATTTTCTGACTTTACTTTACTAAAAGGATCATCTCCACATGAAGTAAAAACTAAAGAAAGGGCTAATAAATAAATTATATTTTTCATTGGTCGATTATTAATTGTTCAAAAGTAAAAAAAAATGTTATTCCCTCAAACCTCTACCCTCCTTAATTAAGGAATTATTACTAATTAAATCTTTGACAATTTTATCTAATATTCCATTTATAAAAAAACTACTTTTTTCAGTAGAGTAATCTTTTGAGATTTCTATATATTCATTTAAACTAACCTTGATCGGAATTTCTTTAAAAATTTTCAACTCTGTAATTGCCAAATTTATAATTACCAGATCAATTTTTGCTAAACGTTCTATATCCCAATTTGTAATATATTCCGAAATTATTTTATTGTTAGATTCAAAATTCCTTAATGAATAATTGGCTAAATCATCAGAAAATTTCTTATCTGAAACGTTTGTAAATAATTTGAAGTGAAATAGTTTTTCATAATTATCCTTAGTTGAATTTTTAAAGAACTTTAACAATAGGGTGTTTGTAAGAGGAAAATCATCCATCCAAAATATATTTTTTTCTTCAATAAATGTTTGGAATTTTTCATCTGTCACAATAATTTCTTTAAAAATATCATGAACAAATTGGATGTCAATCTGAAAAGATTTAGTTTCATTACTGATATATGAATCATAGAGGTCACTTTTGATTATCTTATCATAAATTATATTAACATAGTTAAAATCAACTTCCCAATTAATAAAATCCTTTGATTTTATTAATTCGTCTATTTTTAAATTAGAGGCTAAATCATTAAGGAATATATTTTCTGAAAATCTTTTATTGGTATAAATGTTACTAATATTTCCAGATATACTCTCTTTTGAAATATTAAATTTATTAGTTGCCTTAGATAAAATTTCAATCAAAAATGAAATTTGAAAAAGATATAAATTATGAATAGAATGGATACTTCTAGTGAGATTTTTATAATGTTCTTTTGTATCTTCGAAATCGGATATTTCAGCAGCATATAAATATTGCATTATTTTAAGCCTGATATGTCTTCGATTTAGCATTTAAAAGAACGATTTAAAATTACCGCAAGATAATATTTATTATCTAAAAAATATTTACACAATTGAATGAATTAAAATATTTAAATAAATATCTTTTCAAATACAAAATCAACCTGCTATTAGGTTTTATTATAATAATTATTGCAAGGATTTTATTATTATTCACACCTGGATTAATCAGAGAATCTGTCAATGTAATCGATGAATTTAGAAAAGGTAATATTTTGGAAATAGAAACAGTTCAATCCGAACTTATTCAAAATATTTTCTTAATCCTATTAGCTGCGATTTCTGCAGGCATCTTTACATTTTTAACCAGACAAACTATCATAAATGTTTCCAGATATGTTGAGTTTGATTTAAAAAATGAGATATATAAACAGTACCAAAAACTATCATTAAGTTTTTACAAAAAAAATCAGACTGGTGATTTAATGAATAGGATTAGTGAAGATGTTTCGCGAGTAAGAATGTATTTTGGTCCAGCATTGATGTATTCAATAAATACGATTACTCTATTGATTATAACTTTTTTTTATATGTATCGTCAATCCCCCGAGCTTACTATCTATACTATAAGCCCCTTACCAATTTTATCTTATTGCATTTATAAGCTCAGTGGAATTATAAATATTAGGAGTAGGATTGTTCAAGAATCATTATCTAAACTCTCATCTCTGAGCCAAGAGGTTTTCACAGGTATTCAGATTATCAAATCATATGCAATTCAAAAAAATACTTCTAATAAATTTGATGATCTATCAGAAAAAAACAAAGAGAATCAAATTAGTCTTGTTAAAATGCAGGCTTTATTTTTTCCTTTGATGATTTTATTAATTGGAATTAGTAATGTTTTAGTCATTTACATCGGAGGAAAACAATATTTAGATGGGGAAATTGAAAACATAGGAATTATTGCTGAATTTATAATCTATGTTAATATGTTAACATGGCCAGTTGCATCATTAGGCTGGATAAGTTCAATTATTCAACAAGCTGAAGCATCCCAAAAAAGAATAAACGAATTTTTAAAAGAAAAATCAGAAATTAATAATAATCCGAGCGGATTAAAAAAAATAACTGGCTCATTAGAATTTAAGAATGTTTCATTCACTTACACAGAATCAAATATCAAAGCCCTTGATAATTTAAGTTTTAAGCTTAACAATAAAAAATCACTTGGATTAATTGGAGTGACAGGGTCTGGTAAAACAACTTTATTAAAATTAATAACCAGAAGCTATAATACAGGTTCTGGAGAAATTTTACTAGATAATAAACCTATCAGTGAATTTGATTTAGAGAGCCTCAGGAAAAATACAGGAGTTGTTTCTCAGGATTCATTTCTTTTTTCTGATTCAATAA
>VMCO01000083.1 GCA_008081325.1 Flavobacteriaceae bacterium | reverse complement strand
ATGGAAAGTATATGAAGGAAATTTCAATACTTGTTAATTCATTAGACAATCATAGTATAATTGAGCTAGAAAAAACAGGAAAAATTGATTTATTAATTGATTAAAAAACTATAACTTTCAATATTGATGATTTTGAAATCTCCTCAAAAGATATTGAAGGATGGCAGGTAGCAAATGAGGGAAATATCACTGTTGCTCTTGATATAACAATTAATAATGAGCTTAGAAATGAAGGTATCGCAAGAGAAGTTGTTAGTAAAATTCAAAATTTAAGAAAATCAGAAGGTTTTGAGGTTACAGACAGAATAAATCTGATTTTTAACGGTGACGAAGAAATTCAAAACGCAATAAATAAAAACTTAGATTATGTCAAATCCGAAACACTTTCTAACATCATTCAATTTAATGTTGAAAGTAGCGGAGGAATAGATATTATATTTGATAAATTAAAAACCAAAATATTTATAACTAAAGTTTAAACTATGAGTAATGATGTAAATATTAGATATTCAGATTCTGATTTGACAGAATTTAAAAAATTAATTAACGAAAAAATAGATAAAGCTAAGCATGATCTTGAGCTTATTAAAAGTGCTTATATGAATGATCATAATAACGGCACTGAAGATACTTCCCCAACATTTAAGGCATTTGACGAAGGAAGTACGGTTATGAGTAAAGAGTCTAACTCTCAGCTGGCCCTTAGACAAGAAAAATTTATTAGAGATTTAAAAACTGCTCTTATAAGAATTGAGAATAAAACTTATGGGATTTGTAGAGTTACAGGGAAACTTATTTCTAAGAAAAGGCTAATGCTAGTACCTCATGCTACTTTAAGTATAGAGGCAAAGAATATGCAGAAATAGCAATCTTCCTTTAATCTTAATTAACTTTGGTGGTATATTTGAGATATGCCAAAAAATAAATTTTCAGATTTCTTAAAAAACTTAACTAAGTCTCCTGGTGTTTACAAGTTTTTAGACAAATCTAATAATGTAATTTATATAGGTAAAGCTAAAAATTTAAGAAATAGGGTACGTTCATATTTTTCAACAAATCATTCAGACGAAAAAACAAAATCATTAGTTTCAAACATTAATGATATTTCAATCATTCTTGTTGAAACTGAATCTGATGCACTTTTGCTAGAAAATAATCTGATAAAAAAATTTAAACCTAAATACAATATATTATTAAAAGATGGCAAATCATACCCTTGGATTTGTGTAAAAAATGAAAGATTTCCAAGGATTTTTTTAACCAGAAATGTAATCAATGATGGGTCTGATTATTTTGGTCCATATACCAACATAAAGACAATTAACACCCTCTTAGATTTAGTAAATAACATTTATCCAATAAGAAAAACAAATTATAATTTATCACAAAAAATTCTAGATGATCAAAATATAAAACTATCACTAAGAGTTCTTGAAAAAAACGGACATTTTATAATATTAGGTTTTGAAAAAGATGATTTTTCGTCTGAAGATTTAATTTCAGAAAAAAAATATGATGAGATAATAAAATCGGTTAAAAGTATTTTAGGCGGAAAATTTTCAAAATCAAAATCTCAACTTAAAAAACAAATGATTTCATTTTCAAAACTAGAAGAATTTGAAAAAGCAGAAGAATGTAAAATTAAGCTTAAAGCATTAGAGAATTATCAGTCAAGATCAATGGTAGTCAGTTCAAAGATTAAAGATCTTGATGTCTTTTCGCTTATATCTGACCAAGAATATGCTTATGTCAATTTTACCCAAATTTCAAATGGCTTTGTAATAAGCTCGTTTAACACTCATATTAAAAAATCAAATGTTGTTCAAGATAAAATCATTTTAGAGCAATTAATTCCACAGATTAAACTCAAGTTCTTATCTAGATCTAAGCAGATGTGTTCAAATATTACTGTCGATTCAATTGACTATGATAAATCACAGGTTCCAATCTTAGGAGAAAAAAAACATTTAGTTGAAATGTCGATCAAAAATATAAAAAACTATAAGATCAATTTCTTTAAATCTAAATTGGCTTCAAAATCAACAAACAGTAATTCAAGGATTTTGTCTACTTTGCAAAATGACTTAAATATGGATTCTTTTCCTTCCCATATTGAATGCTTCGACAACTCTAATTTTCAAGGCTCTTTTCCTTCATCAGCTTGTGTTGTTTTTAAAAACGGTAAACCTTCAAAACGAGATTATAGACATTTTAATATTAAAACTGTTACATCACCTGACGATTTTGCTTCTATGAAAGAGGTGGTTTTCAGAAGATATTCAAGATTGATTAACGAAAATAAAAGTCTTCCAAACTTAATAGTTATTGATGGGGGTAAAGGTCAACTTTCTTCATCGGTAAAATCTTTAAAAGAATTAGGAATCGACAAAAAGGTAACAATTATCGGAATTGCAAAAAGATTGGAGGAAATATATTTTCCCAACGAAAGCACTCCATTATACATAGATAAAAAATCAGAATCACTTAAATTAATTCAAAAACTGAGAGATGAAGCACATCGATTTAGTTTAAGACAATACAGAAACAGAAGGGATAATAATTTTCTTGATTCTGAGTTAAATAAAATTGATGGAATCGGAGAAAAAACAGCAATAAGCTTAATTAAGGAGTTTAAGTCGGTTAATAATATTAAGATCAAGTCAATTGAAGAATTAAAATCTATTGTGGGGCAAAAAAGAGCAAAAATTGTATATGATTATTATAATAAATAGATGAAATATTATTTTATAATACTTTTATTTTTATCTGTGATTAATTCTAATGCTCAGAGTAAAATGGCATTCAAATCAGGCGAGTGGTTTAAATATAAGCTTTCTTACAGCGGCTGGTTTAAGGCTGGTGAAGCTACTGTGAATTTAATTGAAGATATAAATAACAACGAATTATTACATGCTAAGATGATTGGCAAGAGTACTGGCCCTATAAATTTATTCTTTAAAGTTTATGATAGATATGAGAGCTTTTTTCATAAAGATAAAATCTTACCAAATAAATTCGTAAGAAATATTTATGAAGGAGGTTACACAAAAAATATTGAAATTTTGTTTAATCAAAAATCAAAAACCGCAAAAGTTAAAGATTATAAAAAAAATTCTTCTGAGGTTTTTTCATTTAAAAACAAGTCTCAGGATATGGTATCGGTTTTTTATTATTTAAGAAATACTTTCAGTTTAGATAAATTAGATGATAGTAATGAAATATCCATTGATATGTTTTTTGATTCTGAGAATTATAAATTAAAAATAAAGTATTTGTCAACTGAAGTTTTAAATACTAATTTTGGAAAAATTTTATGCTATAAAATTCAACCTTACGTTCAGTCGGGAAGAGTTTTCAAAAAAAATGAAAGTTTAACTATGTGGATAACCGCTGATAAAAATAGGATTCCTATTAAAATAAAAGCAGACCTATTAGTTGGATCAATACGAATTGATCTAGAATCATTTAGTAATCTAAACAACCCGTTTGAAATTAAATTTGATTAGATGAAAAGGTTAATTAAAATTTTATTTCTTTCTCTTCTAATAACCGCTATTATTTTTTCATTTTATTATTTATTTGGGCTAGTTTTCAATTCTTCAGAAAAAGAGGTTTATATAGTAGAAAAAGAGAATATTGAATTCGGATTTAATTTAGATAATTTCAAGGTTGACAGAGATACTATTCAATTTGGAGATAGTTTTGGAGAGATTATGTTAAGAAATAAACTATCATATTCTCAAATTTATAATATTGTCCAAAGTATAAAAGATTCGTTTGACGTGAGATGGTTGACAGCTGGTAAGCCGTTCACGATTCTTTCTTCAAAAGATAGTTTAGTTACACCTCAATATTTTATATACCAACCAAACCCACTCAATTATGTTGTAATTGACTTTTCAAACTTTGATTCGATAATGGCCTACAATAAGAAAAAGCCATTTAAGATTGTTAATAAAACTACATCTGGGATAATCAGCAATAGTCTTTCTGAAACTATGGATGAAAATGGTTTACCCTGGGAATTAATAAATCAACTTTCGGATGTATATGCTTGGACAATTGATTTTACAAGAATACAAAAAGGTGACAGTTTTAAAATAATATATAATGAGAGATATATTGAAGATACAATTCTGGTTGGAATTAAAAATATCGATGCTGCATATTTTAATCACAATGGAGAAGAATTGTATGCATTTAATTTTGTTACAGACTCATTAAAACAAACACCTGAATTTTATGACCAAAACGGAAATAGTTTGCAAAGGACTTTTTTAAAGTCCCCAGTTAGATTTAGTAACATCTCCTCAAGATATAATTTAAAAAGAAGAATTGCTTATTATGGCAATAAGGTACGACCTCATAAAGGAACTGATTTTGCAGCGCCAACAGGCACGCCAATTATGGCTACCGCAGACGGAAGAGTTGAAAAATCTGCGTATACAAGAGCAAATGGGTATTATGTTAAAATAAAACATAATAACACTTATTCAACTCAGTATTTACACATGCAAAAAAATGGTAGAGTGAAAAAAGGTCAGTATGTAAAACAGGGAGATGTAATTGGTAGAATAGGTATGACCGGAAATACATCAGGCCCCCACGTTTGTTATAGATTTTGGAAAAATAATCGACAAGTGGATCCATTTAAACAAAAATTACCGCCTGGTAAGCCAGTTCCCTCAGAATTAAAAGTTAATTTTGATATATATAAAGTCCCTCTGGAGGAATCTTTGAATCAGATAAATTTTCAATAATGTCACTAAAATCAATAAACCCTACAAAAACTAATTCTTGGATTAATCTAAGAAACCATTTCAATGATATTAAAGATATTCATATCCGCGAATTGTTTAATGAGGATACTCACAGATTGGAGACATTAAGTATTGAATGGGAAGATTTTTATTTTGATTTTTCAAAAAATAAAATCAATTCTGTGACAATTAATTTATTCAATGATTTACTGGAGGAAATTGATTTAAAATCATCTATAAAAAAGTATTTTACAGGAGAGAAAATAAACTCAACTGAGTCAAGGGCAGTTCTTCACACGGCTCTAAGGGCTTCTGAAAACGAAAAAATTTTAGTTGATGGAAAAGATATTATTCCTAAAATTACAAAAGCTAAAGAAAAGATTAAGTTGTTTACAGAATCTATTCTTACGGGAAATCATACAGGATTTAAGGGTCATAAAATCACCGACATAGTTAATATTGGTATCGGAGGTTCTGATCTGGGGCCATCTATGGTTGTTGAGTCTCTTTCTCATTATAAAACAGATTTGAATTCTCATTTCGTCAGTAATGTTGACGGAGATCACCTGAATGAAGTTTTGGGTAAATTAAGACCAGAAACAACGCTTTTTATAATAGTTTCAAAGACCTTTACTACAATTGAAACACTAACAAATGCAAATTCTGTTAGAAGTTGGTTTTTGAACGCAGCTAGTGAGAATGATATTTCAAAACACTTTATTGCTGTAAGTAGTAATATCGAAAAGGCTGTTGAATTTGGGATTAATCCTGAGAACATATTTCCCATGTGGGATTGGGTTGGAGGTAGATTCTCTTTGTGGAGCTCGGTTGGAATTTCGATTAGCTTATCTATTGGATATGAAAAATTTGAGGAATTACTTTTGGGTGCAAGAAAAATGGATTTACACTTCAAATCCAATGAATTTTCTAAAAACATCCCTGTTTTAATGGCTTGTTTGAGTATGTGGTATAATAATTTTTTCAATTACCAAACCCATGCTGTAATTCCATATTCTGAAAATTTAAAAAGTTTTAGTAAATATTTACAGCAAGCATCGATGGAAAGTAACGGAAAACAGACTGATAGATCTGGAAATTTAACAAATTACGAAACTGGTCAAATCATCTGGGGTCAAACTGGAACAAATGCTCAGCACTCCTTTTTTCAACTTCTTCATCAGGGATCAAAAATTATACCCTCAGATTTTATTGGTTTTAAAAACTCAATAAAAGGAAATGAAGTTCATCATGATATTCTCATGGCTAATTTTTTTGCTCAGACTAAAGCCTTGATGAATGGCACAATCAACGAAAAGGTTGAGAGCAATCACAGGTTATTTAAAGGTGATAGGCCTACAAATACGTTTTTAATAAATAAACTTTCCCCATCATCCTTAGGATCTTTAATTGCAATGTACGAGCACAAGATTTTCACATTAGGAGTCATATGGAATATTCTCAGCTTTGATCAATTTGGGGTAGAATTAGGCAAAAAACTTGCAACTAATATTCTTCAAGATCTTACAAGTCAAGACTTTAATAGTCACGATTCTTCAACAAAAACCCTATTAAATAGATATTCTTCTACAGATTAGATTTAATTGTTTTAATCTGAAATGTTAATAATTGAGGTATAATTTATTAATGTTTATGTAACAATAAGTTGTAAATATTAGCTATTTTTGACCTGTTATAATATAATTAAACGTAAAACAAATTATGAAAAACATTACTCACAAATTATTTTTTGTAGCACTTCTATTAATGGGTACTACAATTTATGCTCAAGAATCTTCTGAAGAAAGTTGGGAAGATCTTGAGGAATTAGAGGAGATAGTTTTAGTTGGAGGCGGGGTTATTGACCTTGCTGAAGACAGAAAAACTCCTGTAGCGGTTTCAACCATTACTGGTGAAGAAATCCAAAAAAAGATCGGAACGCAAGATATCACAATGACACTTGCAAATACTCCGTCAATTTATGTCGCTGGTCAATCAGGTGCGTTTGGTGATACAAGAATTGCCGTTCGTGGTTTTGGTCAAGACAATACTGCTTTCATGTTAAATGGTCAACCAATTAACGGAATGGAAGATGGTAAAATGTACTGGTCTAACTGGTCTGGTATGAATGACATCGCAAATGTTGTTCAAATCCAGAGAGGTTTAGGTGCTTCTAAATTAGCAATTTCATCTGTTGGTGGTACAGTAAATTTTGTAATGAGATCTACTTCAAAGCAACAAGGTGGATTCGCATACGCTGGTTTTGCTAATGACAATTATCTTAAAACTACTTTTTCTTATGACACTGGTGAAAATGACAACGGGTGGTCTACAAGCTTCCTGTTAACTCACTGGCAAGGAGATGGGTATGCTGAAGGTACATTTGGTCAAGGTCAAACTTATTTCTTTTCATTAGGATATGAAATGAATGATAAGCATAACTTTAATTTTTTAATGACTGGTGCTCCTCAGTGGCATGATCAAAACTTTGCTAAAAGTATTGATACTTATTTAGAGAAAGGTAGAAAATACAATAACAACTATGGTTATTATGGTGACAGATATCTTACAGAAAGAAGAAACTTTTACCATAAACCAGTATTCAACTTAAACTGGGATTATACAATTGATGATAAGTCAAGTTTATCTACTGTTTTATATGCTTCTACTGGTAACGGTGGAGGTACAGGAGGTAGAGGTCAAAGAATCAGAACTGACGAAGGTTATATAGATTATAATGCAATTTATGCATATAATTTATCTACTTCTGGTGCTGGTGGTAATTATGCTGCTGAAGGTGGTTATGTTACCAGAGCTTCTATGAATATGCATAACTGGATGGGTGCTGTTTCTAATTACGAAACTCAATTATCAGATAACCTAACTTTAAATGTTGGTGTTGACTTAAGAACTTATTATGGTGAGCACTTTAGAATCGTTGAAAATTTCCATGGTTTAACTTCATGGCAAGAAAACATCAGATTAAGAGATCAGAATAATAATCACCAAACTTATGGTACTTTTGGTACTTATAAGTATGTTATTGCTACTGAAAGTATGGGTGCTAATCCATGGGAGGCAACATTTAATAATTTTGATGAAGATCAAAAAATTGCATACAGTAATGATGAAAGAATTACTTATGGAGGATTATTTACTCAGGTAGAATATGTGAATGATGATTTTTCTGCATTTTTCCAAGGATCTGTATCTCAAACAAATTATCAAAGATGGGATCACTATCAATATGCTGATCAGTCGTTAATTAACGGTACTTCAAGTCAATGGACTGGTGAAGCTTTACCTGATAGTATTACAGATGGTGTAGAGTCTGAAAAGGTTGATAACTTTGGTTTTAATGCTAAAGCTGGTGTTGGATTTGGTGTTGGAGAGAACGGTCAAGCATATGTTAATGCTGGATATTACTCGAGAGCTCCATATTTTGACAACATTTACTTAAATTTCACAAATCAGATTAATCCTAATACTTCAAATGAAACTATCATAGGATTAGAAGCTGGTTATGTTTATGAAGTGCCAAACTTCTCTGCAAGAGTTGATTTATACAGAACTTCTTGGGCTGACAGAGTTACTTCATCATCTTATGTTTCTGATGATGTTGTTTTCTTTAATGTTTCAGAAGGTGTAACTCAGGTTCACCAAGGTCTTGAAGTTTCTTTCTCTGCTAAACCTCAAGAAGATGTTCCATATACTTTGAAAGGATTCCTTTCAGTTGGTGATTGGATTTATGAGGGAGACGCTATAACTAGAGTGCAAGATGAAGATCAAAATATCATCTCTACAGAAACTGTAGATGTTGACGGCGGAAAAGTAGGTGATGCTGCGCAATTTACAGCAGGTTTAGGTCTTGATGTTGATTTAGCGGAAAGATTCTCATTTGATTCTGATATTAGATTCTATGACGAACTTTATTCTAATGTTGGAGCTGTAAAGGAAAACCTTAAATTACCAAGCTTCCATGTAGTTGACATGGGTCTATCTTATAAAATGTTTGTAAATGACGCAACATTAGATGTTAGATTAAACGTAAACAACGTATTTGATAACGTTTACATCAGTGAATTAAGAACTGCAATTTCTGCAGGTGACGGTACTGGTGTATTATATGATGGAATCGATACTGCTAACCAAGGTTACTTCGGATTAGGAAGAACTTGGAATGTTGGATTGAGATATAACTTCTAATATTATATTATACATATAAAAAAGGCTCACATTCATTTGTGAGCCTTTTTTTATTTTATCTCCCTAAGAAGAAATATGTATGGTGGTAAATGATCACTATAGCCACCTGTAAAAGTCCCATATGAAAAACTTCTGTAAGGATAACCTTTAAATTTACCTTTCTTATTAATCAAATAAGATTTATTAAAAACTCCAGCTTTATAAAGTTGAAAATCATTATAATTTTTCTTTAAAAAAGGCTTTGATAAAATTATTTGATCAAATAATTGCCACTTATCTCTGTAAGCGTTTGTACCAATACCTTTTTCAACCAATATTTTCTCAAAAGGATTGTATAAGTCATTTTTGCCAACCTCATTAATTTCTTTTTTTGCACCAAGTATTTTTTTTATGCTTTTATCAAATGGATCATCGTTAAAATCACCCATTGATATAATTTTTGGGTTTTTGTATATGCTTCTTAAAGAATCAATAATAGTATTATTTACTTCTGCTGCAGCCATTCTTTTTGTTTCATCAGCACCTCTTGAAGGCCAGTGATTAACGATTATATGCATTAATTCACCGTCAAGTTTACCGCTAACAACTAGTTGATCTCGGGTATAACTTCTGTCACTTGTGTTATTATATGTAATATATAATTCATGTGAATTTGAATTAGTTACCTCAAAAATATCTTTATTATACAATAGACCTACATCAATACCTCTTCTGTCAGGGGAATCATAATGTATAATTCCATAATTATATTTTGAAAGTTTTTCATCTGCAATTAAGTCTTCTACAACTTTTCTGTTTTCTACTTCACAAATTCCAACAATTGTTGGAGGTCTATTTGTAAAATCATAACCAATTTCTGAAATAACTTTAGCCATATTTGAAACTTTTTCTTTATAAATACCACTTCTGTTAAACTTTATTTCCATTATTGGACTTGCCTCGTCATTTTTGTTAACATCATTAATAGTATCAAAAAGATTTTCAAGATTATAGAATGCTAGAGTGTGGATATCAAATATTCTCTTTTTTTCCTGGCCTAAAATATTAGTCGAAATGAGGATTGAAAAAACTATAAGTAGGAGTGAATTAATTTTCATAAAAAATGTGTTTGCAATTGCTATTTAAAGCGTAAATTTAACCCAATTATTGTAATAGTTGAAATATTTATTGATATGTATAAAACAAGATTAGTATTAATTATAATATTACTTATAAACTTCAATATTTTTTCTCAGGTAGAGGAACAAATCACTGTCAATGACACCATTAATAATCTTTCTACTACAAATGACGTAGTAGATTTTTTTAGTATTTCTTTAAGCGATGATGAATTAAATGATGACACTTCTGCGTCAGATAATATTTCTGGATTACTTAATTCTTCTATGGATGTCTTTTATAGGACTGCTGCATATGAGTTTAGCTCGTCTTTTTTTAAAGTTAGAGGTCTTGATTCTGATAATGCTATTGTTCACATCAATGGGGTTAAAATGAATAAACTCTATAATGGAAGACCACAATGGAGTAACTGGGGTGGATTAAATGATGTATTAAGAAATCAAGAACTATCAAACGGTTCTATACCGCTTAAATATAATTTCGGAGGTATTTTAGGTTCAAATAATATTAACATCAGAGCTTCAGAATATGGAGAGGGAGGAAGAATAACTTACTCTTCTTCTAACAGAAGTTATTCTAATAGATTAATGGCTACATATAACTCAGGTATGTTAGAAAAAGGTTGGGCATATTCTCTTTCCATTGGTAGAAGATGGGGGAATGAAGGATATCAAGATGCTTCTTTTTATGATTCTAACTCAGCTTTTCTTTCTGTTCAGAAAATTTTTAATAATAAACATAGTTTAAATTTGGCTGCGATTTATGCTCCAAACAGAAGAGGTAAAGTGTCTCCTAATACTCAAGAAGTATATGATTTAAAAGGGATAAAGTATAACGAATATTGGGGATATCAAGATGGTGAAAAAAGAAACTCAAGAGTAAAAAGAGTAGTTGAGCCTATAATTTTATTGAATCATGATTGGACAATTGATGAGAACTCGTCATTAGAAACAAGTTTTGGTTATCAATTTGGTGAAATGGGTAACAGTAGATTAGATTATGCCGGAGGGGCGAACCCAAGTCCTGCTTATTATCAAGATTTACCAAGTTATTTTCTTGCAGACACAAACGGACCTGATTATGAAGGTGCTTACATTGCACAGGAAAATTTTGTAAATAATGGTCAAATTAACTGGAATAGAATTTATGATGCTAACCTCACAAATAATCAGTCTAATTTAAATGCTGCATATGTTCTTTACGAAGATAGGGTTGATGATACTCAATTAACTGTAAATTCAGCCTATAACAGGGAAATAAATGAAAATATCAAAATTACCACTTCTGTTAATTATAGAAATTTAGTTTCTGATAATTTCGCCGAAATTACGGATATGTTGGGCGGCTATTCATACTCAAATATTGATTCATTTGACAATTTAGACTACAATCTTTTGTCTCCAAATAGTGTTGTTTCTAATGGGGATAAGTTTAAGTATCATTATGAAATGAATGCTGAGGAGTTAAGTTTGTTTTCGATGATTAACTTTACTTTTAATAAGCTTGAGTTTTACTTAGCAGGTGACATTACGAATACTACTTATCAACGTGATGGTATTTTTGAAAATGAAGCTAATGCTGGTAATTCCTCGGGAATGGGAGACGAAATTAAGTTTGATGGATATGGGTTTAAAGCTGGAATTACCTATAAGTTTTCTGGTAAACATATTTTAGATTTTAATTCTGCTTATTTACAAAAGGCACCATCAATTAGAAATACTTTTACAAATTCAAGAGTAAACCATAATGTAGTAGGAAGTGATGTTAATGGATTAATTAATAATTCACCTATCACCGAAGAAAAAATCATGTCATTTGACGCGAATTATATATTTAGAACTCCGATTTTTACAGGAAGACTTACAGGTTTTTACTCTG
>VMCO01000179.1 GCA_008081325.1 Flavobacteriaceae bacterium | reverse complement strand
ATCTATATTATAATCTTGTGAAAAGACTAGATAAGGGAATAAAAAAACAAATATTATTAATAACCTCATTCTAATTCTTGCGGATTAATAACCACCAAAAAATCTGTTTGACTCACTCTATAATAATGAGGTTTTTTGGAATAAAAAGGAAAATCATAAAGTAGTGGATTGAATTTTTCAGAGTTTATGTCGTTTTCATTTAAACTTGGTCCTATAGATGAAATTTTTGGGAAATTTTCTTCAGGATAATATTTTTTTGTATAAATTTTTACTCTGTTTCTTAAAATATTTTTGTAGAACTTCTCTAATGCCTTTTCTGAAATTATTGTTTGTAATTTTTTAGCTCCATAAGCATCAATAATTTTATCCATTTCAAATTGAGTAAATGGTTTTTCAATATTTTTTTCGAATTTAAATATCCAGGAATTATTATTAGATGTTTGAGAATAAGCATCAAAATAAAATAAAACAACTGTTAAAAATAAAATCCTATAAATTGTCATGAAATCTATCAGTATTAGGCTAATTTAATTTATTTTTTTTAATTGTATAAAGCGATATTATATCTAAGGATTTTTTTCTTAAAAAATCTTCTTTATATTAGGCATGATAATTGTTTATTATAGAATTGTATTAAAAAAATTTAGTTATGAGGATAAATGATAAAATTATACTTACTGATGAAGAAATCGGAGATGATCACATTTCAACATCTGACTTCACTCCAATTAGAGAAGATGCTTTCGATAAAACTGATGAAGAAAAAATTTCTATAATTCAGGAACATGTCAAAGAAATTATGCTTACTCTAGGCTTAGATCTAACCGATGATAGCTTAAGAGGGACACCCAAAAGAATAGCCAAATCTTATGTAAATGAATTATTTTATGGTCTGAATCCAAAAAATAAACCAAAGGCGTCCACTTTTGATAATAAGTACAATTATAGTGAAATGCTTGTTGAAAAAGATATTACACTTTATTCAACTTGTGAACACCATTTTTTACCTATCGTAGGTAAGGCTCACATTGCATATATCTCAAGTGGTAATGTAATTGGATTATCCAAAATGAATAGAATCGTAGAATATTATGCTAAAAGACCTCAAGTTCAAGAAAGACTTACAAAACAAATAGTTAGAGAACTTCAAGAAGCACTAGGTACAGACGATGTAGCATGTGTAATTGATGCGAAACATTTATGTGTTAATTCAAGAGGAATTAAAGACGTTAATTCCAGTACTGTTACAAGTGAATTTGGCGGAAAATTCAAATATGATAATAATACCAAAGACGAATTCTTAAAATATATTCAATTAGACACTTCTTTCAATGGAATATAAAATGTAATTTTATTACATGTTTTCTAAAAAGAGTCAAAAATTAAGTATTTATAATAGTCTTTCTGGAAAAAAAGAACCTTTCACTCCTATATTAAAAGACCATGTTGGTATGTACGTATGTGGCCCAACTGTATACAGTAATGTACATCTAGGTAACATTCGAACCTTTACTTCATTTGATGTGATTTACAGGTATCTGACTCACCTAGGGCACAAAGTAAGATATGTGAGGAATATAACTGATGTAGGTCATTTAGAAAATGATGAAGACCAAGGAGAAGATCGAATTAGTAAAAAAGCAAGACTTGAAAATTTGGAGCCAATGGAAGTGGTCCAAAAATATACAACTGATTTTCACGAAACCGTTAGAAAATTTAACTTATTACCCCCTAGTATTGAACCGACTGCAACTGGCCATTTGATTGAACAAATAGAGTTAATTAAAAGTTTAATTAAAATAGGTTTTGCTTATGAAGTTAATGGATCAGTTTATTTTGACGTAGTAAAATACAACATAACAAACAATTACGGAATTTTAAGTAAACGAAAAATTGAAGATTTAATTCATAATACTAGATCTCTAGATGGACAATCAGATAAAAAGAATCCACAAGACTTTGCTTTATGGAAAAAAGCTGAACCAAAACATATCATGAAATGGGAGTCACCTTGGAGTAAAGGATTTCCGGGTTGGCACCTTGAATGTACGGCGATGAGTAAAAAATATCTTGGTGAAAATTTTGATATTCATGGAGGTGGAATTGATTTAAAATTTCCTCACCATGAATGTGAAATTGCCCAATCTAATGCTTGTTTTGGAACAAATGCGGCAAATTATTGGATGCATGCAAATATGCTAACTTTAAACGGCCAAAAAATGTCAAAATCAACTGGAAATAATATATTACCAGATGAAATATTTTCCAGTGGATCCCCTTTACTATCTAAAACTTTTTCAGAATCTTCTGTGAAATTTTTCATGCTTCAGGCTCACTATAGAAGTGTTTTAGATTTAAGCAATGATGCTTTACTGGCTTCAGAAAAAGGATTTAATAAAATCATTGATGCGATTAGTATTCTTGAAAATTTTAAAGATTTTAGTGATAATACATCTGACTTTGATATCACAAAATGGGTTAAAGAATGCTATGATGCAATGAATGATGACTTTAATACACCTATACTAATTGCAAATATATTTGAAGCGGTAAAGTTTATTAATAAAATTAAATCTGGGATTGCAAAGATTTCTGAGAAGGATTATAATATACTTTCTGAAACGATTAGTTCCTTTGTTTTTGATGTTATGGGGCTTAAAAAAACAAATATTTTACAAAAAGGTGATGACAAGCTAGACGAGGTTATCGATATTATTTTAGAATTAAGAAATGATGCAAGAAAAAATAAGAATTTTGAATTAGGTGATAAAATAAGAGATATGTTAAAAGATAAGGGCATATCCATTAATGACTCAGATAAAAATTCATCATTTACAATTGATTAACAAATGAACGTTTTAACTTATCCATTTATTTTAATGATAAAGTTTTACCAAAGGGCAATATCTCCCTATTTACCTGCTACTTGTAGATATCAACCTACATGTTCACATTACTCGATTGAAGCTCTTCAAAAACATGGTTTATTTTTTGGATCATACCTAGCTGTTAAAAGAATTTTAAGTTGTCACCCCTGGGGAAAATCAGGTTATGATCCAGTTCCCGAAAAATTTAAAAGAAAATAATTATGGAAATATTACAATTCGTTTGGGATCCCACATTTGAAGGCATCACAATCTTCGGGAAATTTACAATCTATTATTACAGTCTAATGTGGATGTTAGCTTTCATTTTAGGCTTTTATATAATGCAAATTATTTACAAGAAAGAAGGTTTATCAATGGAAAAGCTTGATTCACTTTTTGTTTATACAATTTTAGGAACAATGATTGGAGCTAGGTTAGGACATGTGATTTTTTATCAAATAGAACTTTTTGATCAAGATTTTTTCAGTGTATTTCTTCCATTTAGATTTAACCCAACTTTTGAGTTTACAGGTTTTAGAGGGTTAGCTAGTCATGGAGCAGCAATAGGGATTATAACTGCAATGTTTTTATATAACTCAAGAATATTAAAAAAATCTGTTCTTTGGATATTAGATAGAATTTTAATTCCCGTAGCTATAGGTGGTGCTTTTATAAGAATAGGTAATTTCTTTAATTCAGAAATCGTAGGAAAAGAAACTGAAAGTTCATTCGGAGTTGTATTCTCAAAACTTGGAGAAGATTTTGCTCGTCATCCTGCTCAACTATACGAAGCATTTAGTTATGTTATCATATTTTTTATTGTTGCTCATATATATTGGAGAACTGAAAAAATTAAAAAAACAGGATATCTCTTTGGTTTATTTTTTGTTTTATTATGGGTAAGTAGATTTATTGTAGAGTTCTTTAAACAAGCTCAAGTTGATGGCAGAGAAGATTGGATATTTGGCATGAATACTGGTCAAACCTTAAGTATCCCATTTATATTAATCGGTCTCTATCTAATGTTTAAAAAAAACGTTAAAGCTTAATGATAAATTTATTCAGAATAACCGCCTTTTTAGAAGGGGTATCATATATTTTATTATTGTTCATTGCAGTGCCGATTAAATATTTGTTAGACGACCCTACCTACGTCAAGATTCTTGGTATGCCACATGGAGTATTATTTATCGCATACATATTTTTTTCAATATCAGGAAAATACAAATTCAACTGGAATACAAAAGATTTTATTATAATTTGTTTAGCCTCTCTAATTCCTTTTGGAACCTTTTATGTTGATAAAAAATACTTAAATCAAGAAGCTTAGTCTCTGTATTTTTTTAAGGTGTCCTTCATAATAGGGGTCGCAACAAAAACAGACGAGTATGTTCCTACTAAAACTCCAACAATAAGTGCAAATAAAAGTCCTCTTAGTGAATCAGCTCCAAAAGTAAACATCGCTAGTAATACAACTAGCGTAGTAAACGAAGTGTTTAATGTTCTTGAAAGAGTGCTGTTAAGAGCAGAATTAACTGTTTTTTCAAATTCCCAAGTTGAATGTTCTTTTAAAAACTCTCTAATCCTATCGAATACCACCACCGTATCATTTAAAGAATAACCAATTACAGTTAAAATTGCAGCAATAAACGCCTGATCGATTTCCATACTAAAAGGCATAAACTTATATGTAAGAGAGAAAATACCCAATACAATTAAAACATCGTGAAATACTGCAGCTACAGCTCCAAGAGAAAATTGCCATTTTTTAAACCTAACCAAGATATATAAGAAAACAACAATTAAAGAACCTAAAATTGCCCAAAACGAAGATTGCTTAATATCATCAGCTATAGTCGGACTTACTTTACCAGACATCATTTTTCCTACATTATTTTCCGCATCTAAAAATTGATTATAAGTATAACCTTCAGGAAGATAATTTTGTAGAGATTCAAAAAGTTTTGATTGCACCTCTTCATCTGCAGCAGCTGAATTTTCATTAACCTTATATTTTGTAGAAATCTTAAGCTGGTTTGGACTACCTATTGTCTTTATTTCAGAACTCCCAAAAATAAGATCAGTAGAATTTTTTATTTCTTCAGTATTAACATCATTTGCAAACCTAACTGTATAGGTTCTACCTCCCACAAAATCAATACCTTCATCTAGGCCAGTTGTGAATAATGAGAAAATTCCAGAAGCTATAAGAACTCCAGAAATTACGTATGTAAGTTTTCTACGTTTTAAGAAATCAATATTTAGATTCCTAAATAATCCTTTTGTTAAAGGAGTTGAGAAACTAAGTCTTGATCCCTTATTAACATCCCAATTAATCAGTAATCTTGAAATAAAGATTGCTGTGAACAATGAAGTTATTATACCTATTAAAAGAGTTGTTGCAAATCCTTTAATTGGACCAGTACCAAATGTATATAGTATTAATGCTGTAAGACCGGTTGTAATATTTGCATCCAATATAGAAGATAATGCATTTTGATAACCGTCTGAAATAGCTGGCTTCTCTTTTTTGCCTCTATAGAGTTCTTCTCTAACCCTTTCATAAATCAGAACGTTAGCATCTACAGCAATACCAATTGTTAAAACAATACCAGCAATTCCGGGTAATGTTAACACAGCACCCAGCCCAGATAATATTCCAAAAATTAATACAATATTTAATATCAATGCAATATTTGAATATAGACCAACTTTTCCATAATAAAACATCATCCAAACTAAAACAAGAATAAGAGCTATCATAAATGAATTAGTTCCTGATTCGATAGCTTCTTGTCCTAATGAAGGACCTACTTCATCAGCTTGAACAATATCCGCAGATGCAGGTAGTTTACCAGCTCTTAAGACATTGGCTAAATCAATAGCTTCATTTAAATCAAATGCTCCAGATATTTCACTATTTCCACCAGAAATTGGACCGCTAGTTACTCCAGGGGCAGAGTATACAATATCGTCTAGTACTATTGCTATTTGAGAACTTTGGTTAAAAGCATTACCAGTCATTTCTTCCCAAATCTTGGCACCTTTGGTGTTCATTTGCATACTTACAGTTGGCGAAATACCATCAACTGAATATGATTGTCTAGCATCAGTTATCACTGACCCACTTAACTGAGGAGTGTTTTCTCTATTTCCTTTAAGCGCATACAGTTCAACCAGCTCTTCTCCTTCTTCAGACATCTGAGGTATTCCCCATAAAAATTTTACATATCTCTGAGATGGTTGAAGTAAAGATTTTACCTGAGGATCAGAAAGATACTCAGAAATAATGTTTGTATCCTTAGAATCAAACATGGCTATGACAGGACCTCCAGGATAACCTTGACCTTTAATAAGATCTAAAATTGGGTTCTTTTCAATAGCGATAGAATCATTATCAGATCCTAATAATTCTTCTACTTCACTTAATTCTACTTGATTTTCTTCTACAGTTGAAGTTTTTGATTTGATGACTTCATTTGCCTGAATCATGAATGCTAGGAATTCTTCACCTTTGAATGCATCCCAAAATTCTAGTTGAGCCGTACTTTGTAATAGCCCCTTTACCCTTTCAACGTCTTTTGCTCCAGGAAGTTCAACTAAAATTCTACCTGAATTTCCAAGCCTTTGAATATTAGGTTGTGTAACTCCAAACTTATCAATTCTCTTTCTTAGAACTTCAAATGCAGAGGTTACAGATTCATCAATTTTTGTTTTTAAAATTGGCTGAACTTCATCGTCAGACATATCGAAGTTAATTTCTTCACTAAGCGTTCTATTTGCAAAAATATCCGGAGATGCTAATTTTGTATCGCCTTTAATATTATCAAAAGCTATGAAAAAGTCTTCAAGATAAGTGTTTTGGCTATTTTTTTGCATTTCTTCAGCATCAACTAGCGCCTTGTTGAAAATCGGATCTTTACTGTTGTTAGATAGGTTTTGTAATATATCTTTAACAGAAATTTGAAGAATTACGTTTATCCCTCCTTTTAAGTCAAGTCCAAGATTCATTGCTCTATCTTTAACTTCATCATATGTGTATTCTGCAATTCCTATGTTAAAAACCGAGATATTTGAAAGAGAATCTAAATAGTTTATCTTTTCCTGGTTTCTTTTTTTGTCAAAATCAATTTGCTCATCGCTAATTTTATTGACAGCATATTCATTTGCATTGCTTTCAATCTGATTTGATTTAAATGTAAATGATAACTGAAATATACTTACAAGCCCAAAAAGTAGAGCAAATAACTTAACTAATCCTTTATTTTGCATAACGTTGTCTTTATAAAAAAGTGGTGCAAATATATAATTTCAGAGATAAACTGACAACAGATTACACCATTAATTGATTCAGGAAAATTCTTAGATAATTTACAAACCTAAAAGAGAGTTGGTCTTCGACACCCCTTCTGCACTTAGGGTCAAATGATTTAAATCTTCTGAATCAAGATCTAATTCAATTATTTTTTCTATTCCATTTCTGCCTAATACTACAGGAACCCCTATACATAAATCTGAGAGCCCGTATTCTCCGTCTAGTAATGCAGAGCAAGGAAATACTTTCATATGATTACATGCGATCGATTGAACTAAAGAACTAACGGCTGCTCCAGGGGCATACCAAGCTGATGTTCCTAATAATTTGGTAAGTGTTGCTCCACCTACTTTAGTGTCTTCCCTTACTTTATCTAATCTTTCCTCAGAAAGGAACTTGGAGACTTTAATGCTGTTTCTAGTAGCTTTTGAAATAAGAGGAACCATACCTTTATCACTGTGACCCCCAATTACCATCCCATCAACATCGCTTATTGGTGCTTCAAGTGCTTCTGCTAGTCTGTACTTAAATCTTGCAGAATCCAGAGCTCCACCCATACCAATAATTCTATTCCTTGGAATTCCAGTTGTTTTATGAACTAAATAGGTCATTGTATCCATTGGATTACTAACCACAATAAGAATTGTATTTGGTGATTTTTCAAGTAATTTAGTGCTAACCTCTTTTACAATACCAGCGTTAATACCAATTAACTCTTCTCTAGTCATACCAGGTTTTCTAGGAATTCCAGAGGTAATGACACAAATATCACTATTTGCAGTTTTTGAGTAATCATTAGTAGTACCTGTGATCTTGGTATCAAAATTATTTAAAGAAGCTGTCTGCATCAAATCCATAGCTTTTCCTTCTGCAAAGCCATCTTTGATATCTAAAATAACCACTTCTGATGCAAAATTTTTAATTGCTATATATTCAGCGCAACTTGCACCTACTGCTCCTGCTCCTACAACTGTAACTTTCATAATAAAATTTTAAGCATCTATGTTAGCATAGATTGCATTATTTTCAATAAACTCTCTCCTTGGTGGCACATCATCACCCATTAACATTGAAAAGATTCTATCAGCCTCTATACCATTTTCAATGACTACCTTTCTTAAAGTTCTAAACTCTGGATTCATAGTTGTCTCCCATAGCTGAGCAGCATTCATCTCCCCAAGACCCTTGTATCTTTGAACTTTACAGCCATCTCCAAATTTCATCATTATGCTATCGCGCTGATCATTATTCCAAGCATATTCTTTCTTAGCCCCTTTCTTCACTAAATACAACGGAGGAGTAGCAATGTACACATGACCATTTTCCACTAGTTCCTTCATATACCTGAACAAGAATGTTAAAATTAATGTGGAAATATGACTACCATCAATATCTGCATCACACATAATAACAACTTTATGATATCTTAATTTTTCTATATTTAGCGCTTTACTATCCTCCTCTGTTCCAATTGTTACTCCAAGTGCGGTAAAAATATTTCGTATTTCTTCATTTTCAAACACCTTGTGCTGCATAGCTTTCTCCACATTTAATATTTTACCTCTTAAGGGTAAAATTGCTTGAAAAGCTCTGTCTCTTCCTTGTTTTGCTGTACCCCCTGCAGAATCGCCCTCAACAAGGAAAACTTCACATTTAGCAGGATCTTGTTCAGAGCAATCTGATAGTTTACCTGGAAGTCCACCAATACTCATTACAGATTTTCTTTGCACCATCTCACGTGCCTTTTGAGCTGCGTGTCTAGCTTGTGCAGCTAAAATCACCTTTTGTACTATTATTTTTGCATCTTCGGGATGTTCTTCTAAATAGTCTCTTAACATTTCAGAAACTGCTTGACTTACACAAGCAGAAACCTCTTTGTTACCAAGTTTTGTTTTAGTTTGACCTTCAAATTGAGGTTCAGCTACTTTAACTGAGACAATAGCTGTTAGTCCCTCTCTAAAATCATCACCAGAGATTTCAAATTTTAATTTATCTAACATTCCAGATGTTTCTGAATATTTTTTTAAAGTATGTGTCAATCCTCTTCTAAAACCGCTTAGATGAGTACCACCTTCGTGTGTATTTATATTATTAACATATGAATGTAAATTCTCTGAATAGGAAGTATTATATATCATTGCTACTTCAACCGGAACACCATTCTTTTCACCTTCAAAAGCAATTACATCTTTCATAATGGACTCTCTGGTATCATCTAAAAATCTAATGAATTCAATTAATCCTTCTTTTGAATGAAATTCTTCATGAACATAATTGCCTTCTTCATCTTTACTACGCTTATCTGTTATGGTAATGGTTATTCCTTTATTCAAAAAAGATAATTCTCTTAGTCTATTAGCCAAAATATCATAACTGTAAGTATTTACATCTTTAAAAATTGTTTTATCCGGTAAAAATGTAACTATAGTACCATTTTTATCAGACTTACCCACTTCTTTGACAGGTTCAAGTGCTTTACCTCTTTCATACTCTTGACTGTAAATCTTTCCATCTCTATGAACTGTAGCGGTTAGTTTTTCGGAAAGCGCGTTAACACAACTTACACCGACCCCATGAAGACCACCAGAAACTTTATAAGAATCTTTATCAAACTTACCACCTGCACCTATTTTAGTCATAACTACCTCCAAAGCAGAAACACCTTCCTTTTTATGCATTCCAACAGGAATTCCTCTACCATCATCTTCGGTGGTAACAGAATTATCTTCATTGATTGTAACAGAAATCTTGTTACAATGCCCAGCCATAGCCTCGTCTATTGAATTATCAACAACTTCATAAACTAGATGATGTAGACCTCTTGATCCAACATCACCAATATACATTGAAGGACGCATTCTTACATGCTCCATACCCTCCAGCGCTTGTATACTATCCGCTGAATATTTAGCTTGATTTTCACTCATAATTGATTGTAAAATAGTTAGTTAAATTCTTAGAGAAAAAACAAGTGTTTTTATACTAAGAATTTGTTACGATCAAATATACTAAAAAAAGAGGCTCCAACAGATTAAAAAATAGTAAATATAAACTATAAGTTATTAACAATTTTGAGTGAAAAATTTGATACTAGTAAGCATCTTGATGAACCTTAGAAATAGCCCTTCCTGAGGGCTCATTAACCAATTTAAAAGCCTCGTCCCATTCTAAAGCTATTTTGGTGCTACAAGCAACTGAAGGTTCTTGTGGTACTGACATTGCTGCTGTATTTGAAGGAAAATGACTTGAAAATAAAGACCTGTAGTAATATTCTTCTTTTGTTGTGGGAGTTTTTATTGGAAATTTAATCTTTGCATCTTTCATTTCTTGATCAGAAATCATTTCTTCAACTACTTCTTTAAGAGTATCAATCCAATTATATCCTACACCATCACTAAATTGTTCTTTTTGTCTCCACAAAATCTCATCTGGAAGATATTCTTCAAAAGCTTTTCGTAAAACCCATTTCTCCATTCTATCTCTAACGATCATTTTATCTTTTGGATTTAATGACATAGCAACATCAATAAATTCCTTATCAAGGAAAGGAACTCTTCCCTCAACCCCCCAAGCAGCTAAACTTTTGTTTGCTCTTAAGCAATCATACATATGTAATTTCTTTAATTTCCTTACTGTCTCATCATGAAAATCTTTTGAGCTTGGGGCTTTGTGAAAATATAAATAACCACCAAATAACTCATCAGCACCCTCGCCCGAAAGAACCATTTTAATTCCCATAGACTTAATTACTCTAGCCATTAAATACATCGGTGTTGAAGCTCTTACGGTAGTGATATCATAAGTTTCTAAATTATAAATGACATCTTTGATAGCATCAAGTCCTTCTTGAATTGTAAATATTATTTCGTGATGAACAGTACCAATATGATCAGCAACTTTTCTTGCAGCTGATAAATCTGGCGAACCTTCCAATCCTACTGAAAAAGAGTGTAGTTGAGGCCACCATGCACGTTGTTTATCATCACTTTCAATTCTTTTTTCAGAATATTTTTTTGCAATTGCTGAAGTAATAGAAGAATCAAGTCCACCAGAAAGTAAAACTCCATATGGAACATCTGACATTAATTGCCTTTTAACAGCATTTTCCAAGGATTCTCTAAGTTTAGTTATACTCGTTTCAGCATTTTTTACATAATCAAAATCTTCCCACTTTCTTTGATACCATTTTTCAAATTTATTTTTTGAGCTGGTTAAAAATTGACCTGGAGGAAACAATTCAATTTTTTCACATTGTCCTTCAAGTGCTTTTAATTCAGATGAAACATAGAAAACAGCATTTTTATCCCAACCGATATATAATGGAATAATACCCATGTGGTCTCTAGCTACAAAATATTCATCTTTTAAAGAATCATAAATTGTAAATGCAAAAATACCATTAAGCTTATCTAAAAAGTTAGGACCATATTTTTCATATAATGGTAAGATTACCTCGCAATCACTTTTTGTAGCAAAACTATATTCGGGAAATTCACGTCTTAATTCTTTATGATTGTAAATCTCACCGTTTGCTGCTAAAACATATCTAGCGTCTTGACTAAATAATGGTTGTTGACCAGATGATGGGTCCACAATAGCCAATCTCTCATGGGCAATTATTGCAGATTTATTTGAAAATATACCACTCCAATCAGGACCCCTATGTCTTATTTTTTTAGCCATTTCTAAAACCTTGGATCTTAATAAGCTGTTATTTTTTGTTTCGAACGCGCAAACTATACCACACATAATTTAAATTTTTAACAAAAAAACATAATAATATTATATTATTAAACTTTATCATTAAAAATAATTATATATAT
>VMCO01000002.1 GCA_008081325.1 Flavobacteriaceae bacterium | reverse complement strand
TTTGGTTGGAATACATCCCCAATTTAAACAAACTCCACCAAGACTTTCTTTTTCAACTACAGCAGTTTTAAATCCTAATTGAGATGCTCTAATTGCTGTTACATAACCTCCAGGACCACTTCCCAGAACAATGATGTCATAATTACTCATATATTATTTTTTATTTGGGTCTTTTTTAAAATCAATACTTACTGAATTTACACAATATCTTAATCCAGTTTCGGTAGGTCCATCATTAAATACGTGACCTAAATGACCATCACATTTAACGCAGACTATTTCTGTTCTAATCATATTATGAGAATAATCATCTACATACTTAATAGCACCTTCAATTGCTTCGTCAAAACTTGGCCATCCACAATCAGTTTCAAATTTTTGATCACTGCTAAATAATGGGGTTTTACATCCATTACAGTTATACACTCCATTTTCGAAATGTAAATTATATTTACCTGTGTGAGGATATTCTGTACCCTTTTGTCTTAGAACTCTATACTCTTCATCACTAAGGATGTCTTTCCATTCTTTTTCAGTTTTGTTAACTTTTTGTTTGCTCATTTCATGATTATTTTGATGGTTATTATTCTGAGAAATCACAATGCTAGAAAAAGTAAGCGATAAAAGAATAAGCAAAGTAATTTTTTTCATCATTAAAAAATTAATCAAATGGATAAAATATTGTAATATTAATATCTGTTTGAAATCAATTACAAATTTATTTTAATTAAATGAGATTTTATAAAAAAGGTGATAAAAAGTTATTAAATGCATGGGCTGTTTACGATTGGGCAAATTCTGTTTACCCTTTAGTTATATCTACCGCAATATTTCCTATTTATTTTAAATCTATAACTAAAGGTGAGGCAGTTGATTTTCTATGGTTTGAGTCAATAGAAAATGATGCTTTTATAGGTTATATCTCATCTTTTACCTTTTTAATATTAGCAGTAATTTCTCCTTTATTATCTGGAATAGCTGATCACACTGGATATAAAAAACTCTTCATGAAGTTTTTTTGTTACTTAGGTGCAATTTCTTGTATGTTGTTGTATAGCTTTGATTTAGACAATTTTGACTTAGGGATAATTTATTACTTTTTTGCAGTGGTTGGATTTTGGGGAAGTCTTGTTTTTTATAATTCTTATCTACCTGATATTGCAAATATTGATCAACAAGATATTACTAGTGCTAAAGGTTATTCCCTTGGTTATCTTGGAAGCATAATTTTGCTTATTTTTTGTTTGATCATGATGCAGTTTCCAGATATTCTTAACTTAAACAGTCAGGAACAAGCAGTTAAAATTTCATTTGTTCTTGTTGGTGTCTGGTGGCTAGTTTTCAGTCAATATTCATTTCATTATTTACCTGGTCGTAAACAATATAATATTGAAAAAAGTAATTTATACTCTGTAAAGACCTTTACAAGTGGTTTCAATCAACTTCTTGATGTTGTAAATCAACTTAAAGTGAATAAGAAGCTTAAAATTTTTCTTTTTTCTTTTTTTATTTTCACAATTCCCACACAAACTATTATTCTTCTAGCTAGTTATTTTGGTGCAGACTTAAACGAAATAAGTTGGAAAGATCCAGAAAGCATGCAAACTGGTCTCATATTAGCAATTATCGTTATTCAAATATTAGCTGCAGTAGGAGCTTTCTTAAGTGCAAAATTTTCTGATATTTTTGGCAACATAAAAACATTAATTGGGATAAATATTTTATGGGGAATAATATGCTTTTATGGATATTTTGTTACAACACCTACTGAATTTTATATTGCTGCCGGTTTTATTGGATTAGGAATGGGTGGTATTCAATCTCTCTCAAGATCTACTTATTCTAAACTGATTGATATAAAATATTCAACATCTTATTTTAGTTTTTATGATGTTTCTCAAAAGCTGAGTATAGTTTTAGGAACAGCAATATATGCTACAATGGATGTTTATACAGGAAGTATACGGCTTGCAATTTTAATTTTTGCATTGTTCTTTATACCATCAATTTTATTATTAAATCAAATTTCAAAAAAGTAAATTTTAATGGCATAGTAGTTGAAATATACTAGTAGTTATAAGTGTATTTTACAGATATAAAATCATTTATAATACATAAAAAACACTATATGTCTAGAAAAAATCTTTTTAACATTGACAATTTGTCAGCTCAGGATATTGATGAAAATTCTGAATTAATTCCTTTGATGACTCCAGAGGACGAATTGGAAATAAGCAGGGAGGAACTTCCGCTTACCTTACCAATACTTTCCTTGAGAAATACAGTCTTATTCCCCGGTGTTGTTATCCCTATTACAGCTTCAAGAGATAAATCAATCAAGCTTATTAAAGATGCTAACAACTTTAACAAATTAATAGGTGTAGTTGCTCAAAAAGATGAAGGTGTTGAAGATCCTAAATTGAAAGACATATACACTATAGGAACAGTTGCTAAAATTTTAAAAGTTTTACAAATGCCTGATGGAAATACTACTGTAATAATTCAGGGTAAGAAGAGGTTTGAAATTGAAAGAGTAATTTCAGAAAAACCATACATCACATCTAATATAAAAGATTATCCAGAAGAAAATCCTGGTAAAGAAAATTCTGAATTTAATGCAATAATAGACTCTATTAAAGACTTATCTTTAGAAATCATAAAGAGAAATCCAAACATTCCATCAGAAGCCTCATTTGCAATAAAAAATATAGAAAGTAATTCTTTTCTTATAAATTTTGTTGCTTCAAATTTAAATTTACCTGTTAATGAAAAACAATCTTTGTTACAAATAAATAATTTACAAAAAAGAGCATTAGACACTTTGAAACATATGAATGTTGAGTTCAAAAAACTTGAAATAAAAAATGATATTCAGTCAAAAGTACAAAGTGATTTAAGTCAGCAACAAAGAGAGTTTTTTCTTCATCAACAGATGAAAACGATTCAAGAAGAATTAGGTGGTGTAAGTCATGATTCAGAATTAGAAGACATGAGGAAGAGAGCTTCCAAGAAAAAATGGAATAAAGATGTTAAGGAACATTTTGATAAAGAAATAGCAAAGTTACAAAGAATGAATCCTCAGGTATCTGAATATTCTGTTCAAAGAAATTATTTGGATTTGATACTAGAATTGCCTTGGAACGAATTTTCAAAAGACAAATTTGATCTAATCAAAGCAAAAAAAATATTAGATAGGGATCATTTTGGCTTAGACGATGTAAAGAGAAGAATTATTGAATATTTAGCTGTTTTGAAGCTTAGAAATGATATGAAATCACCTATTTTGTGTCTTCAAGGTCCTCCAGGAGTGGGTAAAACTTCATTAGGTAAGTCAATTGCAGAAGCAATTGGAAGAAAGTATGTTAGAATTTCTCTTGGTGGATTACGCGATGAAGCTGAAATAAGGGGTCACAGAAAGACATATATTGGAGCTATGCCTGGAAGAATAATTCAGAATATAAAAAAAGCAAAAACTTCAAACCCAGTATTTGTATTAGATGAAATTGATAAATTAACATCTTCTAATGTTGGCGACCCTTCATCTGCAATGCTAGAAGTACTTGATCCTGAGCAGAACAATGAATTTTATGATAATTATTTAGAAAAAGGTTTTGATTTATCTAAAGTAATGTTTGTTGCTACATCAAATAACATTTCAAATATTCAACCCGCCTTATTAGATAGAATGGAGATTATCAATGTTAGTGGATATACTACTGAGGACAAGGTTCAGATTGGTAAAAAATTTCTACTACCAAAACAAATTAAAGAACATGGTTTATCAGCGAAAGATTTAAAATTAAGTGTTCGAATAATTGAAAAAATTATTGAAGGTTATACTCGAGAGTCAGGAGTTAGGGGATTAGAAAAAAATATTGCAAAAATTGTAAGATATTGTGCTAAAAATATAGCAACTGAAGTAGAATATAATCCAAATATTTCTGAAGAAAATATTGTAGAAATATTAGGACCCGCTAAATTAATTAGAGATAAATATGAATCAAATGAAGTTGCTGGAGTTGTAACTGGGCTTGCTTGGACTAGAGTAGGAGGAGATATTTTATTTATTGAATCTATTTTGTCAAAAGGAAAAGGTAAACTTTCCATCACTGGTAATTTAGGAAAGGTTATGTCAGAGTCGGCAACAATTGCACTAGAGTATATTAAATCAAACTGTGATCAATTTAACATAAATCCAGATGTATTTGATAAATATAATATACATATCCATGTTCCAGAGGGTGCTACCCCTAAGGACGGACCTAGTGCTGGAATCGCTATGTTAACATCTCTTATTTCTTTATTTACACAAAAAAGAATTAAATCAAGAATTGCAATGACGGGAGAAATAACTTTAAGAGGTAAAGTTCTTCCAGTTGGGGGGATAAAGGAAAAAATACTTGCAGCAAAACGAGCAAAAATAACAGAGATAATTCTTTCTAAACAAAATAAAGCTGATGTTAAAGAAATAAATGATCAATACATAAAGGGATTAACATTCCATTTCGTTTCAGAAATGAGTGAAGTTATTGATATTGCTTTGACCAAAAAAGCTGTCAAAAATCCAAAGAAATTATAATATAACAGCTTTTAAGTAGTTTTAAAAATATGAAATTTAAAATTCTAGTTTTACTTTTATTTTTTTTAACACTTAATTTTACTTTAACTTTTGCTCAAATTGCAGGTGAATCTACCTATCAATTCTTAAATATTCCAAGTTCTCCCAGACAATTAGCGCTTGGGGGTAAAAACATAACTTTACAAGATGCCGATGTAGCTTCAGCTCTTTTTAATCCTTCATCCATAACCCAGGAAATGGATAATATGCTCTCGCTAAATTATTTTAGTTATTTCTCTGATATTTCATTTGGTTCCTTAGCATACGCCTATAGACTTGATAATCGTGGAAACACGTTACATTTTGGTTTTTCATACATCAACTATGGAGATTTTGTTGGTTATGATGAATTTGGTAACTATACATCTAATTTTTCTGGAAATGAATCTGCTTTATCAGTAGGATATGCTACTAAATTGAATAATATACCTATAAATTTCGGAGCAAATTTAAAATTTATAACTTCAACTTTTGAACAGTATAACTCATATGGAATAGCGGCAGATATAGGTTTTTTCTATTTTGATGAGAAAAATGATATTAAGGCTTCTTTGGTTTTGAGAAATATAGGTTTTCAATTAAAGCCGTATAATGAAGTTAATGAATCATTACCATTTGAGGTCAATTTAGGGGTTTCACAAAAACTTGAAAATGCCCCTATTACTTGGCATCTTACTTTGGAAAATATTCAAAAATGGCCTATTGGATTATCCAATCCGTCAAGAATAATAACTGATTTAGATGGAAATGTTTCTGAAGAAAAAGTTTCTTTTTTTAACGAAATTTTAAGACATACAATTGTTGGTGTTGAGCTATTTCCAGATTCTTTTTTTAATATGCAGTTAGGTTTTAGTTTTAGAAGGTCTGAAGAATTGAGAATATTGGAGCAAAGAAATTTTTCAGGAATATCCTTTGGATTTGGAATGAAATTTAACAAACTTCGTTTTAATTATTGTCATTCCAAATATTCTAGTGCTTCAAATGTAAACTTCATTGGAATGCAAATTGATTTAGACTAATGAAAAACCTAACAATTGCTATTGATGGCCACGCATCAACCGGAAAAAGTTCAATTGCTAAAGCATTAGCGACTAAATACGGATACCTATATATCAATTCAGGCTCTATGTATAGAGCAGTTACTCTATTTGCAATTGAGAATAATCTATTAACAATGACCAAGAGTAATATTAGTTTATTTATCAAAAAACTAAGGGAGATTTCGATAAATTTTAAATTTAATGATCACAATCTTATCTCTGAGATATATTTAAACAGTAGAAATATTGAGAATGAAATTGGTAGTATGAAGGTTTCAGAATTAGTAAGTGAGGTTGCCGCAATTCCAGAAATTAGAAAAGAGATGGTAAAATTACAGAGAACTATTGACAGAGATAAAGGGGTTGTAATGGATGGTAGAGATATTGGTTCTGTGGTTTTTCCTGATGCAGATTTAAAATTATTTCTAACTGCATCAGCTTCAGTTAGGGCCAAACGAAGATTTGAAGAAATGATAAAAAAAGGCTTGAAAGTCAGCTATGATGATATAGTTTACAACATAAATAACAGGGACATGTTAGACTCGACCAGATCTGATTCACCACTGATTATTGAAAAAGATGCGATAGTAATTGATAATAGCAATATGTCAATTGATGATCAAATCAATAAAATATCACAATTAATAGAAGATAAATTTTCTAATTAAACCTTCTCTTCATTCATTTTTTTAATAAAATTTCATATTTTCGCATGCCTTTTGTCACAAAATAACTGATGCAGGAGGATTTGTTAAATTTTAATTTCTTCTAAAATTTACGTGTTAAATCAGTTAGAATTTTAGAATACAAATTTTTTGTCATGCCAAAAAAAGCAGAAAAAAAAGAAACTACTGAAGAAACAGTAGAAGAAACGGTAGCTGTAAAAGAATCTTCAAAAAAAGCTACAGAAACCAAAAAAGAAACCATAGAAAACAGTAATCCCTCTAATAATTTGTCAGATTTTGATTGGCACAACTATGAAGAAGGTATAGATCAAGTTGATGAAAAACAAATAAAAGAATTTGAAAAATTAGTTGAAGAAAATTTTGTTGAAACATTAACAAACAATGTTGTAGAAGGAACTGTTGTACATATGACTGACAGAGAAGCTATAATTGATATTAATGCAAAATCTGAAGGTGTAATTTCTTTAAATGAATTTAGATATAATCCGTCTTTAAAAGTTGGAGATAAAGTAGAAGTTTTAATTGATATTAGAGAAGATGCAACTGGTCAACTAATTCTTTCTCATAGAAAAGCTAGAGTTATCAAGGCTTGGGATAGAGTTAATGATGCTCATGATACTGGCGAAATCGTAAACGGATTTGTCAAATGTAGAACTAAAGGTGGAATGATCGTGGATGTATTTGGAATTGAGGCCTTTCTTCCAGGTTCACAGATCGATGTTAAACCAATTAGAGACTACGATCAATATGTTAATAAAACTATGGAATTTAAGGTGGTTAAGATTAACCATGAATTTAAAAATGTTGTAGTTTCTCATAAGGCTCTTATCGAAGCAGATATAGAACTTCAGAAAAAAGAAATTATAAAACAGCTTGAAAAAGGTCAGATTTTAGAAGGTGTTGTTAAAAATATAACTTCTTACGGAGTATTTATGGATTTAGGTGGGGTAGATGGTTTAATACACATCACTGATTTATCCTGGTCAAGAATTAATCATCCAAACGAAATAGTTGACCTTGACCAACAACTAAAAGTTGTTATACTAGATTTTGATGAAGATAAGTCAAGAATTCAACTTGGTTTAAAACAATTAAGCAAGCATCCATGGGAGGCACTTGCAGATGATGTAAAAGTTGGTGATACAGTTAAAGGTAAAGTTGTAGTTATAGCTGATTATGGAGCTTTTGTTGAAATTTCAGAAGGTGTTGAAGGTTTAATTCATGTTTCAGAAATGTCATGGTCTACTCATTTAAGGTCTGCTCAGGACTTTTTTAATGTTGGCGATGAGATCGAAGCTAAAATTTTAACTTTTGACAGAGAAGAGAGAAAGATGTCCCTTGGAGTAAAACAGCTAACTCCTGATCCATGGACTGATATAACAAAAAAATACCCTGTAGATTCTAAACATAAAGGTATTATAAGAAACTTTACAAATTTTGGTGTATTTGTTGAATTAGAAGAAGGTGTTGATGGTTTAATCTATATTTCAGATTTATCTTGGACTAAGAAAATCAAACACCCTAGAGAATTTTGTAAAAGTGGAGATAATATTGAAGTACTTGTTCTAGAGTTAGATGTAGAAAACAGAAAACTTAGTCTAGGTCACAAACAACTTTCTGAAAATCCATGGAATAAATATGAAAGTGAATTTGCTTTAGATTCAATTCATAATTCAGAAATTTTTGAAATAGTTCCAAAAGGCGCAACTGTTAAATTTAACGATGATGTGGTTGCATTTATTCCTTCTAGACATATGGTTAAAGAGGATGGAAGCAAACTTCAAAAAGGTGAGTCTGTTGATCTTAAAGTTATAGAGTTTAATAAGGATAGTAAGAGAGTAGTTTTATCTCATACTCAGACTTTTAAAGATATTGAAGAAATCAATAAAAAAGTCATGAATAAAAAAATGCAAGATGATAAACTCTCATCCAAAAATACAATAGGTGATGCAAACGAACAATTGCAAGAACTGAAAGATAAGATGGATGGAAAATAATAAAAAAAGCCTTTCAATTGAAAGGCTTTTTTTTTAAATTAAATTGATATTTTGTATTAATGAGTAAAAAAATTATCCTTAATAATGATCAGTTGAACATATCTCTGGATAGATTAGCCTGTCAGCTTACTGAGAATCATGACGATTTTAAGGATACCGTTTTGGTTGGATTGCAACCTCGTGGTAAATTTCTTTGTGAAAATTTAGTAAAAATACTAAACTCTAAATATGCTGTAAACTCAATTGATCATGGCTATCTTGATATAACTTTTTTTAGAGATGATTTTAGAAGAAATAAAGATGTTTTAATACCTAATAAAACTGACTTCAAACTATTAGTTGAAAATAAAAAAGTAGTTTTTATAGATGATGTTTTATACACTGGAAGGACAATTAGAGCAGCTTTAACTGCTATAGAAAGTTTTGGTAGGCCTAAGACAATAGAGTTGTTAATACTTGTTGACAGAAGATTTAGTAGAGAATTACCAATTCAACCTGACTACAAAGGTATTCAGGTAGATGTATATGACAATCAAAAAGTTAGTGTTGAATGGAATGATTTCAATAATGGCAATTACGTTTATATTGAAAATTTGATTAATGAAAAATCTTAGTGTAGATCATTTATTAGGTATAAAATTCTTAAATCTAGATGATTTGGAATTAATTTTTGAAACTGCAGACAATTTTAAAGAGGTTATAAATAGACCTATCAAAAAAGTCCCATCTTTAAGAGATATAACAATAGCCAATCTTTTTTTTGAAAATTCAACCAGAACAAAGTTGTCATTTGAATTAGCAGAAAAAAGGTTGTCAGCAGATGTATTAAATTTCTCATCATCGCAATCATCTGTCAAAAAAGGAGAATCTCTAATAGATACTGTAAATAATATTTTATCAATGAAAGTTGATATGGTTGTAATCAGACATCCAAACCCAGGTGCTCCTCAGTTATTATCAAAAAAAGTTAATGCAACAATAATTAATGCAGGTGATGGTGCACATGAACATCCAACACAAGCGTTATTAGATTCATATTCAATGCGTCAGCAAATAGGTGATTTAAGAAATAAGAATATTTTAATTGTTGGTGATATTATTCATAGTAGAGTAGCATTATCTAATATATTTGCCCTTCAATTACAAGGGGCTAACGTAAAAGTTTGTGGCCCTAATACGTTAATCCCAAAATATCTTAAAGATTTCGGGGTAAAGGTTGAAACTGATTTTGATAAAGCCTTGGAGTGGTGCGATGTAGCTAACATGTTAAGATTACAAAATGAACGTATGTCAGACAGTTTTTTTCCATCTGTTAGAGAGTATAAAAAACATTATGGTTTGACTATGGAAAGATTACAAAAAATAAGCAAGGATATAGTTGTAATGCATCCAGGCCCAATAAACAGAGGAGTTGAAATAACAAGTGAAGTGGCAGATTCAAATAATTCAATAATTTTAGATCAGGTTGAAAATGGTGTTGCAATCAGAATGGCAGTAATCTATTTGCTTGCTAAGAAAAATTTTGACCGTTGAATATAACAGTTCTAGGTTCTCAAGGCGCTATTCCTAAGCTAGGAAAGTATTCATCATCTTTACTTTTAAATATTTCAAATTCATATATTTTGATTGATTGTTGTGAAGGTGTTCAATTTCAACTAAGAAAAAATAAGATTAAACTTTCAAAAATTGACATTATTTTAATTAGTCATGCTCATGGTGATCATTATTTTGGATTAATAGGATTGATATCAACACTTTCCTTAATTAAAAGAAAAAATAAGTTAAAGGTTTTTTGTCCTACATCGGTTCTGAAAATTATCCAAGCTCATATAAAGTTTTCAAAGATGAGTTTAAACTATGAGTTAGATCTTATTTCATTAAATAGTCAAAATGAAAAAAATATTTACGAAAATCCAAGTTTTACGATTAAGACTTTCCCTCTAAAACATTCTGTATATACAAATGGTTTTAGAATAGAGGAAAAGAGAAAAAGAAGAAAATTATTACTAGATAAAGCTTTACAATATAAAATTGATAATGTTTATTTTAATAAGCTTACAAAAAGTGAAAATGTTTTTAACTCTGAGGGTAAAGAAATAAGTTATTTAGAAGTTACTAATGAGGGTCCAAAGCCAAAGTCATTCGCTTATTGCAGTGATACTGCATATTTTAAAGAATTGGTTAATTATATTACTGATGTTGACTTATTGTATTGTGAAACTACATTTCTTGAAAAAGATAGAGATAAGGCATTAAGAACTTTTCATTCAACAACAATAGATGCTGCCAAATTAGCAAAAAAAGGAAGAGTTAAACAATTGCTAATTGGTCATTTTTCTTCTAGATATGATGATTATTCTATGTTTTTTAATGAGGTGTTTTCAATTTTTGAAAATGTTATTATTTCGGAAGAAGGAAAAAAAGTACAAGTATAGAATTTAGACTATTTATTATTTAAATTTGTAATATGCTTAGAGACATCAGTGATTTAAGAAAATCTTATCAAAAAAATAGTTTAAAGGAAAAAGATCTTCCGTTAAATCCATTTTCATTATTTGATCGTTGGTTTAAAGAAGTGAAATCAAATAGTGGTAATTCAGAAGTAAATGCAATGACATTATCCACAATTGATAAATCAGGTTTTCCAAAGGGCCGTATTGTTTTGCTAAAATATTATTCAATTGATGGTTTCATTTTTTTTACGAATTATAACAGCGATAAGTCTTTATCAATAGAGATTAATAATAAAGTATCAATTTCTTTTTTTTGGGAAGAATTTGAGAGGCAGGTTATTATTAAAGGATTTGCTGAAAAAACCTCAGCTGAATTAAGTGACAAATATTTTAATTCAAGGCCAAAGGGAAGTAAACTTGGTGCGTTAGTTTCAGAAGATCAAAGTTCAATTATTGAATCTAAAGAATTTCTGATTAAAAAATTTAATTTACTAACAAAAGATTTTGAAGGTAAAGAAATTGAAAGACCTGAAAATTGGGGTGGTTTCATTATTAATCCAATTGAATATGAATTTTGGCAAGGTGGTGAAAACAGATTACATGACAGGATAAGATATTCGTTAAGCGAAAATCTTTGGAAAATTGACAGATTAAGTCCTTAAACAATGAGTAAAATCTATAAACTTGCAGCGATTGATATTGGTTCAAATGCTGTCAGATTATTAATATCCAGTGTAACTGAAAATAATGCTAAAACTATTTTTAAAAAGATTAGTTTAGTAAGAGTTCCCTTGAGATTAGGAGAGGATGTTTTCACTAAAGGTAAAATTTCTGTCAAAAACTTCAAAAAACTTCAAAAAACCATTAAAGCATTTAAAATTTTAATGCAAATGCATAAGGTTTATATGTTTAAATGTGTAGCTACATCTGCAATGAGGGAGGCGAAAAATTCAAGTAAAATTATTGAAGAAATTTTTAAAAAATTTAATTTCAAAATCGATCTAATTTCTGGGAAAAAGGAGGCTTTAATTATTGCTAATGTGTTTTTAAAGAATTCCGATACTTCAATCAATAATTATTTATATGTTGACGTTGGCGGGGGTAGTACTGAATTAAATGTTATCTCTAAAAATAAGATTGTAAAATCTAAGTCATTTAAAATAGGTACTGTAAGATCTCTTAATAATAGTATTAAAACTAAAGACTGGCACAGGGGTAAAGACTGGATAA
>VMCO01000071.1 GCA_008081325.1 Flavobacteriaceae bacterium | reverse complement strand
AAAATAATTAATTAAGGAAACATAATTTGAATTTGTATGAATTTCATAAGGTGCAGAAATTGACTCCAATTTTTTCCAAGGCCAAAAAGCCCATCCTATGTAGTTGTTCTCAAATATTTTAATTGCTTCCGTAAACCACTGATTTGAATTTTCACCAGCCTCACCCATCCATAAAGGGACATTATATTGATTTCTCATCCAAGTAACCCAATCAAGTGAATCATTATAACTCCAATATTTATGAAAACTATAAACCATATTATCGTCCCAAGGAGGTGTTAGCCCTGAAAAATCATTAGCATACCCATTTCCTTCAACAAAAATTATATGATTTTCATCATATTGTCTTATTTCGTTAGTTACATCGATATAAAAGTTTCTCAACTCATTATCAGCTAATTCCCAGTGAGTTTCGTTTAATAAATCATAACCACCTATCCAAGGCTCATCACTATAACGTTCTGCTAATTTCCCCCATAGCGCAATAGTTTTATTTTTATTTTCCTCACTTTCCCAAAGAGATGGAAGGTTTGGGTTATAATCATTTATATCAGAACCAAATCCTTGACCTCCAGGAGCAGCATGTAAATCTAATATTAGATACATATTATTAGATTCACACCAATCCAATAAATCATCAACCATGGAAAAACCTAAATCTAACCAAGTATTTTCCCCGGTAACTGGTTCATCCTGTATTGGTAAAGTAAATAAATCATAATGCATAGGAAGTCTTACACTATTAAAACCAAAACTTGAGAGTGAATCTATATCACCTTCGGTTATAAAGTTTTCATACCATGAATTGTAAAAGTTATCGGTATTTTGCTGACCAATAAATTCAATCAACTTTTCTTTAAATTCATGCTGAGAATCTGCAGCTCCAGTAAACTGAAAGAGGTATGGCTCTTGAAGCATCCAGCCCCCTAAATTTATTCCCTTTAAAATTACATTATTACTATTATCATCCTTCAAGTATGGACCAAGTGTTGTTAAATTTTGCGCACAAATTAGGTTAGAAACAAAGAGCAATAAGAGTATTAAAAATCTTTTCATCATTTATTAATCTACATCATCTAGTCCCCAAAGTGTTATCTCGGAACCATGGACATAAGTATCACTCCCATAATTAGATGTTAATGAAAATTTAAGATATCTAAATGGTTCGGATACTCCGTCTAAATCAAAATCATGACCATTAGCTGCAGCATCAATGAAATCTTGTGGAATATTTCCATTTTCATCACTTGGATCTCCAATATCGAATTGACCAAGTAATGTCCAATCAACTGAATTGTTACTAGCATAAAGATCAAAAGATCTCATATTCTCTTCTTGATAATAATATGGAATTCCTGTAGGACCACCATACCAAAATGCTCTCTGCCATACTTTTAATCTATGTACTCTAACATTCTTATTTAGATCAATTACTATATCCAGTGGCCAATTTAAAGTTCCTCCATTTTGATCTCTCCAAATTATAAAATAGCTGTTGTCAGAATTTGTTTCAGCAGTATCTACAACATCATCCCAAAAAGCTGTTGTTTGTCCTTCCCATGCATCTCCATTGACTGAAAGTTGGCTTATTAATGTCCATGTAGATTTATCAATCATTTCTTCAAATAAAGGGGTTAATATTGCTTTTTCCTCTAGTTCAGTAATATTACCATCAAAATCTTCTACCTTAGTCAAAAAAGTCATTTCTACAGATTCCAAACCTCTAACAAAAACACTTTCTGAAGCATTATTAGACGATATTATTCTTATTTCTTCCTCACCTGCATTTACAATATGTAAATGAACATAAACGGTTTTTTCAGCTATATTTTCCCACTCTAACTTTACACCTCCTAAATCAGGTGTTATGGTGATGCTTTCCTGAACAAGATATATAAATGAAGGCAGGGGGGTAAATTCGATATCAACAGGTTGAGACATATTCTCATTTTCATCGATTACAAATAATTTTACCTGAACAGGTGTGTTTTGATTTAAACCATCAATCTCAATAAAATTATTATGTGAGCTTGATACCTTGTAAACATCAACACCCAAAGAATTCGTATACTCAGCTCTTACAAATAATATGTCTGAGTCGTCTGGTAAAGAATATGAAATTATACCTCCACCATTAGTTGGAGTAATATTTTCCACCAATAAACTTCCAGGAGGGGTAGAATCTTGACCATCATCGTCCTTACATCCTAGTAAGGTGATAAAAGAAATTAAAAAAATTGATAATATTTTATTTGTTTTCATATTGTTATGTAATTACCATCCAGGATTCTGAATCAGATTTGGATTAATTGTTATTTCATTAATACTTATTGGATGAAAATAGTCTCTTGGATTATTAAATGATCTAATTCCGACTTGCGTTACATTATAATATCCACTTATAGTGGTTTCATTAACCGACCAACCAAGAACAGGCGAATTAAAATGTTCGTGAGCTAATTTCCATCTTCTTAGGTCATTATATCTGTTTCCTTCAAAAGATAATTCAATTAATCTCTCTTGTCTAATAATTTCTCTTAAGCCTTCTTGAGTTGTGTGTTTGTTTAAGTTAGCAGAAATAGATGGATTACTCCAAGATTCTTCAACGTCTGGAATGCCAGCTCTTTGTCTAATAATATTTAAAGCGTTAAAAGCATCAGAATTTGGTCCACTTAATTCATTTACAGACTCAGCATAATTTAGATATAATTCTGAAAGTCTAATCATGGGCCATGCATAAGTCACAATTTTAGAGTAACCGTCACCTTCAGAATCTGGATGAACTAATTTTTTTAATGCGTATCCAGTTATTAAATAGTCATCTGAATTAGCAATTCTCCCATGAATTTCTCCCTTTTTCATTCTTAATTGCCAAAGATTACCCCAAGTCCTGTTATAACCCCTGTCAAATCCAAGTGATGAATAAAACCTTGGCTCCCTATCTAAATTTAATCTAGCTGTACTAGTTCCATATTGAGCTTGTAAATTTTGTGAACCACCTACAGTTGTTACATTAAATCTATTTTCATAATCATAGGTTAAATCTTCTTGAATAGGCAATCCATTTTCAGAATAAAATAGCTCAGCAATTCTAAGAGTTGGTGCAATCCACTGCCACGCAGCTTCAACCGATGAAGCATTAGGATTCTTCATCATACATGCAGCTTGCATTTGCCACCAATCGTTATCACGTACTGGGTTTGAATTACCCCAAATTAATTCTGAATTCCACTTATCAACAATTGTATACTTTAAATCATAAAGTGTTTGAATAAACTCTTCATCATCATATTCGTCCTCAAAGTTAGGAGGGGCTGAAGAAAAATCATACATACTTACACCGTTTTCAAGTGCTGCGGTGATTGCTTCTAAAGATGCTTCCCTTGCTAAATCCCATTTTGTTTCATCATATGTTTGATTGAAAAAATGCTCACCATCTTCATTGACAAAACCAGAATACATTTCTGAATTACCATTAAAAAGAGGACTGGCAGCATAAGTAAGTACTCTAGATTTAATAGCTTTTGCGATCACCTGATCAATCCTACCAAGATCATTCGAGCTAAGTACTCTTACTGGAAGATGAATCAAGGCGTCATCAATTGTCTCTACAATGTATGCAACTGATTCATCAACAGTTCTTCTTTTCACTCTTACTTCAGCGTCACTTGCCGATATTGGTAAATTCTCGTCAACAATAGGAATTGGACCATAGTAGGTAAATAATAAGAAATGATAGTAAGCTTTTAGAAACTTCGCTTCCGCAGCCCACATATTCATCTCATCTTCTGTCATGTCAACTACATTGTATATGTTTTCAATTAATACATTACAATGTCTTATTCCTTCCCACAAAGGTCCTTGGTCTGACCATCCAGACCATAATCCAAATTTTGGATTTGAAGCAGATTGTTGCCCTTTCATTATTCTTATTCCGTCTGTTTCTTTTGAGATTGGTGTTGTAACTTCATCACTCATCATCATAAATGATGTGTATACACCATCATTTTTTGGTAAATAAGCATAACATGTTGCCAGAGCTGTATAAGCAACCTCTTTTCTTTCAAACAATAAATCTATTTGCTGAGTTTGATCTGGGACAATATCTAGATACTCGTCACATCCAAACATCCCAAATAATAAACCAATAATTATAATTTTTTTATTCATAATTTTTATATTAAAAATTAACCTGTAAACCAATATTATAAACCTTTTGAGGAGGATATCCTAACCCGTTTCCTCCCATTTCAGTATCCCATAAATCAAATTTTGAAAATGTAAGAAGATTCAATCCTGTAAAATAAACTCTAGTATTTAAACCAGAAAACAAACCAGATTCTCTGTCAGGAAATGTATATCCAATTTCAACATTTTTTAACCTTAAAAAATCACCATCTCTTTGCCACCATGTTGATTGCTGTTCATTATTCGCAATCGAATATGTTGATAGTCTTGGCCAAAAGGCATTTGGATCAGGATTATTGATAGACCAATGATTATCTGCGATCACATTTAAAGCATTTCTTTCATTCACAAATGGGGAAATATCATTAGGGTTTATAAAAAATGAAGTTCTTGCTACCCCCTGCATAAAAATAGAGAAATCATAACCTTCATAAGAGGCTGAAACACCAAACCCATAAACAATTTCTGGAACCGTAGGTTTCCCTATTGGTACTCTATCTAATTCGTTTACAACTCCGTCATTATTGACATCCGTATACTTTATATCACCAGGCATGTAAGAGTTGGCAGAAGAAGAAAAACCGTTAAACTGTTCAGGGGAATTATCAATATCTGCTTGATCAATAAATAAACGTTCTGCAATTAAACCCCATGCCTGATTTACAGGATACCCTATTCTACTTAAATAATCATAAGTGTAGTCTGGTTCTCCGTTAACCAAAACTTCATTAGTTGCATATGTAAAGTTTCCTCTACCTGATAAAATCAATCCAGAATCAAAAGCTTTATTGTAATCAAGAGACAAATCAACTCCTTTTGAATTTACTTCGCCAAGATTACTACTTATGGTCGTAGTTAACCCCATTGTTGATGGAATATAATCTCTAGACATATATATTTTTGATCTGTGCTCAGTGAAATAATCTATTTGAAAATTCAAAGAGTTAAACAATCCAAGCTCCAAGCCATAGTTTGTTTTCTCTGCAACTTCCCACGTAACATTTTGATTTGAATATCTGTCAATAACATAACCCTGATAATAATTGTTGAAGTCAGATCCCCATGTAAAACCATAACTTGGACTTTGAAGATTGACCTCTGACAGATAGAAGAATCTATCATCTGCGCTTGAAATACCATCATTACCAACTAGTCCATGAGTTAACTTCAACTTAAGCATATTAACATCAGGTAATTTTTCAGTAAACCATTCTTCGTTAGATAAAATCCAACCAAAACCTACAGATGGAAAAAAACCAAATCTATTATTCTTAGCAAATTTCTCTGATCCATTATAACCGAAATTAAACTCTGTAAAATATCTTGAATCATAATTGTAGGAGAATCTTCCTGAAAGCCCCATATTCCTAGATGGTAATGTTGCAAAAGCACTATTACCTCCAATTGTATTCAGAGATTCACTAAAGTTAAAAACTAGCAAACCTCCAATATCATGAAGTTCATTGAATTTTCGATTGTACTCAGTAACAAATTCGTAATAAAATCTACTTGTACCTAAGTTATTTACCGTCGGATTATTTAAAAACTCTGTTCCTTCTTGGATTCTGTATAAATAATTTAGAATTCCTAGCTCTGTTTCAACTTCAGCCATTCCATAATAAAAAGGCGTATATTCTCTTGAATTCTCATTCATTGTGTATGTGCGGACTGATGCCATACCTCTAAATTTTAATCCTTCGGTAATAAATTTCAAATCTTGTTCAATTTGTACTTGAGAAAATATAGTATTAGTAAATCTATCTTTAAATCCTTTGACCATATCCGCGTATGGGTTTGGAAAACCTCCGTTTCCTTTGTTGCCAAATAAAGTATGATTGTAACCTAAATTATCCTCATATGTAAAATACTTTGGAAAATTAGCAGGATTTGCTTGCATTACAGATCCAAATATAGAGTTTGCAGAGACTGAAGGACCATTGTATCTTTCAAATAATGAATAGAATTTAACCGCAATTTTTGTAGTATTGGTTAAATCGATGTTAATATTAGCTCTAAGATTGGATCTTTTAATATCAATATTGTTATTGAAGTTATTTAAAGGATCCACTTTCAATAATCCTGTATCATTATTATGTGAAACTGATAGATAATACTGAGCTATTTCACCACCTCCATTAACATTTAAGTTTGCCTTTCTATTGATTGTATAATCTTTAAATAGTTCGTTATACCAATTAACATTTGGGTATATATTCGGGTCTCCACCATTTAAAGTACCGTATATTTTTGAAATACTGTAGGTTAAAGGAGCGGATGCATCTCTAGTTCTTGTTGCTCTGTTATAGAGATTCATATAATCAACACCACCTAAAAAATCATTTGTCTGGGATGGAGCTGAAATTGAATTTTCATACCTAAAGGATACTTTTGCCTTACCTTTTTTACCTTCTTTGGTAGTTACTAGTATAACACCGTTGGCACCCCTTGCTCCGTAAAGTGAGGTTGCTGTTGCATCTTTCATAATTGAAAAGCTAGCAATATTATCTGGCTCAATCCTAGCCAAATCATTTGTTGTAACTTCTAAACCATCGATTAATATTAAGGGATTATTTGCATACCCAAAACTGGTTACACCTCTGATAAAAAATTCAGCATTGTCTGCACCAGGCTCACCTGATCTTTGATATGAAATCATTCCGGCAAGTTTCCCCGCCATAGCATTCGTGATATTTGATGTGGGAATTTTTAACTCGGACGGATTAATTGTATTAATCGATCCTATAACACTATTTTTTTTCTGTTTTTGAAAGGCTACAACTTGAACTTCCTCTAATGACTCGAGACTTTCAACCATAATAACATCAATCTTTGATTGGCTTCCAATTAAAATTGACTGGGTCTCAAAACTGATGTATGAAAATTGAATACTCTGATTTTCATTATCAGCTTTAATCGCATATGTTCCTTCAAATGTTGTAGATGTACCTCTATCAGTACCTTCAATCAACACTGTAACACCCGGCAGTGGATTACCACCCTCATCAACTACAATTCCACTAACAAGTATTGATTGAGAATAAATAGAAGATGTAATCACCAACATAAATACTATAAGTATATCCCTGAAATTCATTTTAAGAAAACGTTTTAGTTAGTTTAAGATGACGTCAAAAATAAGACTATTTCAGGTCTTCACAATATTAGTTGTGAATTTTTCACATATATTCAAAATTTCTTCTAAAAATTAGAAAATCAGCAATAAAGAAATATTGTTATTACGAAATATGTAATGTGATTTATGAAAACTTTTTGTCGATTGAATATTTTCCTGGACCAGTAAGCATTAAAACCGTAAATACTGCTAAAAATAACAAGGCTTTTTCAACCCTTCCAAAAGGATCACCCATATGTACAATAAAGGCTGCAACAAACATGGTTGCAGCAGGAAAAAAGCTAAAAAACTTTGTTTTAAAGCCAATTAATATAAAAATTGGAGCAAAAAATTCAGAAAAAACAGCGAGTATCAAAGTAGGTGCTTCTCCAATTCCAATTGGGTTTCCAAAACTTAAATCACCTGAAATCAATTTATTTAGTTTTCCAAGTCCGTGACCATAAATCATTGAGCCTGCAAAAACCAACCTTAATATTAGTAATGCTATATTATTCATTTTTTATTTATTTGGTTTGATAGCCAAAGATAATTAAATTTAAGAAAGAGGAATTTTATGAAAAGAAGAAATTTTATAAAGAATACTACATTAGCCGCCGTAGGATTATCTTGGATGGATTTAAAATCCAAAAGTTTCAATTTAGACAAAACTTATTTATCTAATAGGCCACCCGTTAATAAAAGAACTTTTACTAGTCAAGCAGTTGAAGATTTAATCTCTTTAATCAAAGATCAAATAACCGATAAAGAACTATCATGGATGTTTGAAAATTGTTATCCTAATACAATTGATACAACTGTTGATTTTGAGATTATTGACGGTAAACCTGATACGTTTATTATTACTGGGGATATTGATGCTATGTGGTTAAGAGACTCTACTGCTCAGGTTTGGCCGTATTTACCACTTGTAAAAAAAGACAAAAAGATTAAAAATCTTATCAAAGGACTTATAAATCGTCAAGCAAAATGTGTAATAAGAGATCCGTATGCAAATTCTTTTTATAAAGATCTAACAAAAGTTTCTGCTCATAGTAGAGATATTCCAACACCTATTGAAGGTGTTCATGAGCAAAAATGGGAAGTTGATTCTTTATGTTATGTTATAAGATTAAGTTTTCATTATTACAAATTAACCGGTGATAATTCAATTTTTGACGAAACCTGGATTAAATCTTCAAAAATTATATATGACACATTTCTAACTGAGCAAAGAAAGGATGGTGAATCTCCGTACAGATTTATTAGAAACGGAACAGCTATGGTCGATGCCCCGGTATTTTCTGGAACGGGAAGGCCATTTAAACCAAATGGTATGATTTGTTCAATGTTTAGACCATCAGACGATGCTACAATGTATCCGTTTTTGATACCATCAAATATTTTTGCATCAATTTCAATGAAACAACTATCAGAAATATATAATTCTGAAAAAATGGATATTGGTTTTTCTGAAAAGTGCTTATCAATGTCGTTAGAAATAAATGAAGCCATAGAAAAATATGCAATAAAAGAGCATCTTAACTTTGGAAAAATATACTCTTACGAAATTGATGGTTTTGGAAATAATCTATATATGGATGACGCCAATGTACCTTCACTAATGTCGTTAGCATATTTAGATTCTAAATTTGAAAAAGACGAAATTTATTTGAATACAAGAAGGTTTTTACTTAGTGATAACAATCCTTATTTTTTAAGAGGAAAAGCAGCTGAAGGGCAGGCAAGTCCACATACCGGTAAGGATAAAATATGGCCTATGGGAATTATTTTAAGAGCAATGACCAGTAGTAATGATGATGAAATTAAAAAATGTTTAAAAATGCTTGTTAATACCCATGCCGATACAGGGTTTATGCATGAGGCATTTGACAAAGATGATCCAAGCAAATATTTTAGATCTTGGTTTGCTTGGGCTAACACCTTATTTGGGGAATTAATAATTAAAGTAAATAAGGAAAGACCACATCTTTTAAAAATCAAATATTCTTAATACTTGATGATTTTTTCAGTTTGAGTAATTCCTGAAGCTGTATTAATTTTCAATACGTATATCCCAGTATTTAATTTTTCAAGATTTTTGTTGATTCTCTGTATTCCTGAATTTAAAAATCCAGAATATACATTGTCAACCAGAGAGCCCTTTAAATCAAAAATATCCACTGTAACAAACTCACTTTTATCTAATTCAAATAAAATATATAATGTTTCAATAAATGGATTTGGAAATACCCTTGAGAATAATAAATTTTCCTCAATAATTGAAGCTGTCGCAGAATTTATAGCATCTGGACTTCCTTTAAAATTTATGTTACTCCAACTAGAAGGCAGTGAATTATCATAAGATGGATCTATTAACTCCAGCGTATAACCTTCTCCGTTGGATAAAGGTGGCCAAGGAGCTGAGGATTCATAAAACACCTCATCATGTAAAATCATATCTGAGTCAAAGAGTCTGACAGCATCTCCTGAAGCTGATAAACCAAAATCAAATTCACCGATAAAATAACTTATCTCAGGATACAATTCAGAAAAATTTTGAGCGTTTCTGACAATTACCAAATAATCATCTCCATTAATGATTGTTCCGTTTGGAAATATAAATTCATTAGAGTCGTTACTGTCCTTTAAAATCCATTCTGAAATATCAATATCATCTTGATTAGGATTATAAAGCTCAACCCAATCTCCAGTATCAAAATTATCAGATGATTTATAATTTATTTCATTTATAACAAGGTTTAATCCCGAACTGTTAATAAAGTGTGCTTCTATTTCAAAATTTTCATTAAGATTAACCTCAATTTCAGAACTAGTTGAATTTACATCTCCACTCCAATGAGAAAACTCATATCCTGATTCTGCAATGGCTTTTAAAGTAATTGGAACATCTTCAAAATAATCACCACTCCATTCATTTTCTTGAATTATTAAGTTATCATTTAATCTGATAAAGCCTAATTGAGGAGTTTCGTTAAACAATATAACCTCATGATAAGATTCAAGGTTAAACTGATTTAAAATATGGTATTTTGCTTCTGGCTGTCTATTGACAGCAAAATTATTCATATTGTCAACAAACTGATAAACAGATTCATGTGAAACCCAAGGTTCACTTTCAATCCATCTTTCGATATGGTTTGACATTTCATCATACATATTTTCATAAATATCTATAAAATGAGAAGTAACATTAGCTGGTAAATATCTGGTGTTCATCTCGTCTGCATATCTATTAATGAATTTATTTCTAAAAGTGATGTTTTCAACCAGTTTTCTAATAAAAAGTGTGGCCCATTGCGGATTTGCCCAGGTTGTTTGATTTCCAGAAAGTACAAAATCTAAAGTGTCAAAAAAATATGCATAATCTTGATCCCATTCAGACCACCATTGTCCAGCAAATCCAAAGTCAGTGTCATAAAGGATCCATCTCCATTTACTGTCAGGCACCTTCCAATATTTTACATTATTTCCTGGATAATCTCTGTTATCCATATAGATTTGAGCAATGTGATATTCCATATAGTTATCAATATCAATTTGATTGATAACATAATTATAATTGTCATCCTGTGCTAAATTATTTTGCTGAATAAAGTTTCTCAACTCAATGTATTCTTGATTATCTCCATCTACAACCTCACCATCAAATTCCAACATAGTTACATTGTTAGGATTAACATCATGCTTTGACGCAATCATGTTTTCACTAACCTTTTCTCTTAAATTATATAACCCCCAATAATCTTCATTTATATATGAGGAAACAGTAACATAACTTTGATAATCAATGCTAGAATCCTTCATTAAACTAGTTATTGCAATATCCCTCATATTGCTTCTCATCCAATCATTACCAGAATTTCTTAGAACCAACGATTCAAAAGAATCATAATCAATATTATCGAAAAAAGGATATTCAAATTCTCCAACTCCATACTGACTTCTCGCAAAAAGAGCAAATGATTTTTGATCCCAACCTCTACTATATGCACCTGCAATTTTTATTCCCGCATTTGCATTAAAGACCAATGAGTTATTATCGTAATAAGATATATGAACTGGTCTTTCCCAATCCTCCCAAAAATTTGCACCAAAATAAGGGTAACTATTATCATAATCTGTACCGTATGCATATATTCCATAATCAGTATCAAACAGATTGTATTCATCGGTTACTAAATGGATTATTGGATGATTACTTTCGATATTGAAAAAATAGCTTCTTGTATTAGAGTGAAGTGAAATATAATTTTCTTTAAATGCTTTTGCTCTAACTACAGTTGTCTCATCAATGGTTATTGGACCAGTATATATATTTGAATTTTCATTTGGCTCAGTAAAATCAGTTGTATAAGTGATTTTGTCTTCAGAACCATCACCGATTATTTCAAGTTTTATAGGGTTTGAAATACTCCCCCCTTCATGAGAAAAAATAAGCGGTGTAGCCAAAACCCCATCATATTCAAAAGTATAATTTTCTTCACCAGGGGTTGGGTTTTGATAAGCAACATAAACACCATTTTCATTAGAAACTCCATAAGATATATTTGAAGGTAATAATCCAAAAGTAATCGAGTCAACAGAGTCACCGTTGGCATCATTTAAAAATATAGATTCACCCTGAGATGATAATTTAAAGTCTGTATGTAAAAATGATTCACTTTGTAGTCCAAGAATATTTGGAGGAGTTACACCTTCACTAGTTTCACTATTAAAAATTGCTGATAGAAAGGGAATTATCGTCATATCTGAAGATGTATTAGAAATATTATGGACTTGAATACTAAAAATATTTTCCCCATCAATTAATAACTCTTGAGGGTTACT
>VMCO01000017.1 GCA_008081325.1 Flavobacteriaceae bacterium | reverse complement strand
GGTACCCACTATCACAACAAGTCCAACTGCAAATAAGAGAGTGTATGTATTTTTTTCCGTGTTAATTGCCATAATTATGCCGCTTTAATTTTTAATCTATTTAATCTCATCTTTACATTCGACTGAATAACAAAGTGATCAATAGTTGGTGCAAATACATTCATCAATAAAATTGCTAAAAAGACACCTTCAGGATATGCAGGATTAAATACTCTGATCATTATTGAAATAAAACCTATAAGAAAACCATAAATCCATTTACCCTTATTTGTTTGAGCTGCGGTAACAGGGTCAGTTGCCATGAAAACAGCACCAAATAATATACTACCAATAAGTAAATGCTCCCAAAAAGGAATGCTCATTAGTCCGTAAAATTTACTTGAATCTGTTATAATACCAGCCTCGATAACTCCGTTGAAAATTAAGCCCATAACAAGAGCACCTATTAGTGTACTAAGGATTATTCTCCAACTTCCGATTTTACTAAAAATTAAAAATAGGGCACCAAATATTATAAGCAGTTTTGAAGTTTCACCAATTGATCCAGGGATAAAACCAAAAAACATATCTTGAAGAGAATACATATCAACTGTAAGATTTTGTGCATGCATACCAAGAATAGTCTCACCTGAAATCGCTTCTGGTGTTCCTGCTCTATTTACCGCATCATATACCCAGACCTTATCACCACTCATCCAAGTAGGATAAGCAAAGAACAAGAATGCTCGAATAGTCAATGCTGGATTTAAAATATTCATTCCAGTACCTCCGAAAACTTCTTTTCCAATCACCACTCCAAATACTACAGAAACAGCTAACATCCACAAAGGTAAATCAACAGGAACAATAAGAGGAACTAGCATTCCTGTAACCAAATAACCCTCCTCGACTTCATGACCTTTAATTACAGCAAAGATAAATTCAACTGTTAATCCAACTACATAAGAGACAATAACTAAAGGCAGTACCTTCATTGATCCTATCATTAGGTTATCAAAAGTTAAAAAATTTCCAAAAAGAGAAACCTGAGTAGAAATACCGTTTGCAGCATCAATTGCTAGGTTGTGTTGGTATCCAGCATTAAAAATTCCAAAAATTAAACATGGAACTAATGACATGATAACAGTATTCATTGTTCTTTTCAAATCATCAGCAACTTTCACATGTGTACCCGATGATGTTATATCATTTGGTGTAAAAAGAAATGTATGGAATGCATTAAACGCAGGGGCCATTTTTTTGCCCTTAAAACTTTCTTTTATTTCGTGTAATTTTGACTTTATTGACATAATTATCCTATTTCTTTTTTCATTAAATCTAACCCTTCTCTGATAATATTTTGGTGTGGTTGCTTAGATACACAGATAAACTCGGTTAGAGCAAAATCTTCTGGGGCTACCTCATACATTCCTAATGCCTCCATTTCATCTAAATCTTTGTACATGCAAGCTTTTAAAATTTGCATTGGATAGATATCTAAGGGAAATACTTCCTCAAAAGAGCCGGTCACAACAAATGCCCTATGTTCACCATTGGTGTTTGTATTTAAATCATATTTCTTATTTGGAAATAACCATGAAAAAGTAAGCGCTCTGGAAACGGAAAACTTTTCAAACATTGGTTTTGCCCATCCAAATAAGTCATAATCATTGCCCTCAGGAATCGCAGTGATTTCATTACTGTAATGTCTTAAATGTCCATTCAAGTTTATCATTGTTCCAGTGAAGACATTTCCTGAAATTATTCTTGAATTATTCTCATTTAAGTTTAGAAAAGTTGAAATATTTGAACCAGTAAGTGTTTTGTAGTATTTTGGTTTTGAAATAGACGAACCAACTAAAGCAACTACTCTCTCTGGTGAAAATTTACCATTTAATATTGTATTACCTATTATGGCTAAGTCTGGGAGATTCACAGTCCAAACAACATCTCCTTTATTGATAGGAGAAACCCTATTTATAATTGTACTAAGATTTCCAGCAGGATGTGGACCAGAGACATTGTGAATTATCACATCATTTATTTCTCTAAGAAAGCTATTACTTTCTTTTCTTAATGATAAATTAATTGAACCTTTTGTAAGTTTTGATAAATACTTTATAGCTTCAATAATATTTTCTTTTTGGTCTTCAGTTGTAAAATCATAATCAGCAGACAAAGGAGATGAATCAAACCCAGAAATAAAAATTTCTTTTGGACTAGATTCAGGATCAGCGATCACATCGTATGGTCTTTGCTTTATGTAAGTCCATAATCCGTTTTCTAATAAATAATCGACAATATCTTTTGGGTTTTCAGATTTTAATTTTTTAATTTTTTTGTAAGCAATGTCTTTGTCCGCATGAATTTTAATCTCTAATACTCTTCTTCTTTCTCCCCTTACTATTTCTTTAATCTTTCCCGATACAGGTGAAACAAATTTTACTTTTTCAGAATTTTTATCATAAAACAAAATATCTCCAGCCTTGACTGAATCATTTTCCTTGACAATTAACTTTGGGAAAACGCCATGGAAATCTGCGGGATAAACAGAAAAATCTTGTGAAAATTTGGCTTGTTCAATTTCAAGTGAAGGTTTACCAACTAATTTTAAATCTAAACCTTTTTTTACAATGATGTCATTTAACATAAACCTGGAAGTTAGCTTAATAATAAATTTCGCTGCAAAAATAAGCCAATATTGAAGATCATACAATTAATTTTTAATTATTTTTAGTATGATTTTTTAACAAAAAATGAAAAAAAGATTTATCCTTCTTGCTGTATTCTGCCTATCATTAAAATTTACTTTTTCGCAATCCATAAACCCTGACATGATTAAGTCGATTTCCTTTCAAAAACAAAATGATAATAGATTCTCTAATTTGATTATTGGGTCACTGAATGAAAGGTTTTCAATATCATTTGATGTGTTATCAGGTTTTGAACATGATTTATATTATGTAATTGAACATTGCGATTTTAATTGGAAAAAATCTCAGCTAATAAAATCAGAATATATTCAAGGTTTTGATGATGTAAAAATTGACAACTATTCAAGTAGTTTCAATACGTATCAAATTTATACACATTACAAAGTTAGTTTTCCAAATTCGAATACTAGTTTTAAAAAATCTGGAAACTACATTATAAAAATTATTGATGAATATGGGAAAGAACTTTTTAGAAGAAAATTCATACTACATGAAAATTTAGCAACCGTTCAGACTGAAATCAAAAGATCTAGGGAAATCGAGTTTATAAACGAAAAACAAGTGGTAAACTTTGAAATAAACCCAATAAACATACAGTTAAACAATCCAAGCAAAACTGTCAAGGTAAAAGTATTTAAAAACAATGATTTGAATTATTATGTCGAAAATATTAAACCTCAATATAACATGGGTAAAAAACTCATTTATAAATACGATAGTGAATTAAGTTTTTGGGCTGGAAATGAATATTTGTATTTTGAAAATAAATTCGTTCGAAACACAAGTATTAATATTAGGGGGTTTGATCTTGGGGATATTTACAGTAATTTTTTGTACGATGATATTTCAAGAAAAAACAAAAAATATACATATAACCCAGATATTAATGGTGGATTTATATTTAATGTTAATAATTCATCAAATCCTGAATTCGAAGCAGACTATGTTAATATTCATTTCTACCTACAAAAACCAAAAACATTCGATCTAGAAAATAAAATTTATATAGTTGGAGATTTCAATAATCACGAAATTTCACAAGAATATTTAATGAATTTTAACTCAAGAAATAATTTGTTTGAGGCTGTGATCAAATTAAAACAAGGGTTTTACAACTATAAATACATAGTTGTTGATTCCGACAATCAAATTATTCAAGGTGAAATTGATGGAAATTTTGATGAAACCGAAAACGAGTATAATGTAATAGTTTATTACAGAAACTTTGGAGAAAGATACGATAGGGTTATCGGAGTAGGAAAAGGCCTATCTCAGTACATAACTAACTAAAATAAATTCGTTATTTTTATTTAGATTTTATGGTAACACAAATAACCAAAGGCATTAAGATTTCTGTTGAAACTTTGTTTCAAGGCACATATTACAAGGAAGATAAGCTTTTATATGCTTTTGAATATTCAATTTCTATTGAAAATCAAAGCTCAGACATTGTGCAACTCAACTCAAGACACTGGGTAATTCTTGACTCCTTAAATAATGAAGAAATTGTAAATGGTGAAGGAGTTATAGGTAAAAAACCAGTAATTCATCCTGGAAAAATTCATAAATACAAATCAGGATGTTTATTAGCTTCACCCTTTGGAGCAATGTATGGTTATTACCGGATGATAAATCTAAATTCTACGCATAAATTTAATGTAATTATTCCTTCATTTAAATTAAGTGCTCCATTTGCGCTTAATTAATAGTATTATAAAAATTAGTTGTATTTTCACACACTAAATTCACAAGTATGAGCACAGGTTTTTTTAAAGTACCAAAAGCAAAAAATGAAATAGTTAAATCTTACATACCGGGTTCTAAAGAAAGAAAAGACGTACATGATATGTATAAAAAAATGATTAGTTCATTCACAGAAGTTCCAATGTACATAAACGGTAAAGATGTAAGGTCAAATAACAAAAAAACAATCAGCCCGCCTCATGATCATCAAAAAATAGTAGGTGAATATTATGTAGCTGAACCTAAACATATTGATGAAGCTATTGAATCCGCACTAGCTGCAAAAAATAAATGGGAAAATATGTCATGGGAAAACAGGTCAGCAATTTTTCTTAAAGCTGCTGAATTAATTGCAGGCCCTTACAGATCACGAATAAATGCGGCTACAATGATTGGACAATCAAAGACAGTTCATCAAGCTGAAATAGATTCTGCATGTGAATTAATTGATTTTTTGAGATTTAATGTTGAATATGTGACCCAGATTTACAGCAATCAACCAGAAAGCGATGCAGATGCATGGAACAGAGTTGAATATAGACCTCTAGAAGGGTTTGTATATGCGGTTACTCCTTTTAATTTTACCGCAATTGCAGGTAATTTACCAACCTGTATGGCTATGTTAGGTAATGTTGTATTGTGGAAACCTAGCAGCACTCAAATTTACTCAGCAAAAATAATTATAGATGTATTAAAAGAAGCTGGACTTCCTGACGGAGTTATTAATGCTGTTTATGGAAATGCTTCTGTCATAACTGAAAAAGCATTGTCTCACAAAGAATTTAGCGGATTGCATTTTACAGGATCAACTTCAGTTTTTAATAGTTTTTGGAAAACCATAGGAGATAACATATCAAACTACAATACGTATCCAAAAATTGTAGGTGAAACAGGCGGTAAAGATTTTATTTTAGCTCACCAATCAGCTCATCCAAAACAGGTTTCCACTGCAATTACGAGAGGAGCATTTGAATTTCAAGGACAAAAATGCAGTGCAGCCTCTAGAGGATATATTTCTGAATCGATATGGAGTGATGTAAGAAAATATCTTGAAGATGATTTAAAATCAATTTCTATGGGATCCCCTGAAAATTTTGAAAATTTTGTTACATCTGTAATTGATGAAAAATCATTTGATAAAATATCAAAGTATATTGACGACGCAAATGATTCTGAAAATGCTGAAGTTATTATCGGTGGAAGTTATGATAAGACAAAGGGTTATTTTATTGAACCTACAGTAATTTTAACTTCCGATCCAGAATATATAACTATGAGAGAAGAAATATTTGGACCAGTAATGACTATCTATGTCTTTAAAGATTCTGATTTTGAAAAAACAATAGATTTAGTTGATAAAACCAGTGAATACGCCCTAACTGGCGCAATTCTTGCTAATGATAGGTATATAGTTGAACAAGCAACAAAGGCTCTAAAAAATTCAGCGGGTAATTTTTATATAAATGACAAACCAACAGGAGCTGTTGTAGGAAAACAACCATTTGGTGGAGCTAGAGGATCTGGTACAAATGATAAAGCCGGTAGTATGCTAAACTTATTGAGATGGGTGTCTCCAAGATTAATTAAAGAAACTTTTGTCACACCAACAGATTACAAATATCCTTTTTTAAACAAAGAAAATTAAAAATACATTAACGCTTTGAAAAAAACTTTTACAATTTTGTTTATACTTATAAGTGGTGTTTTTTATCCACAAGAAAAAAATAAGTCAAAAATTGATAACTATTTAGTCGATAACTTTTCTCTGAAAAGTAGTCAGTACTCTGTTAAAAGTTCAATTGAAACAAATCCCAATTACGATGTTTACTATGTTCAACAAAAATTTAACAACATTGAAGTTCACAATGCAATTTCAACAATGGCAATTAAAAATGGAGAGGTAAAATCATATAAAAATAGATTTGTTGATGATAGTTTTGGTCAAAACTCTCTACTTGCCCCCAAAATCGATAGCTATTCAGCAATTGAAAAAGGATTAAACGAATTAAAAATTAGGGAATTTAAAAATTCCCCAAATGGATGGACACACACCAATCCATACAATGTAGAGGCTAAACTTGTCTATGTAGTTGTGGATGATAAATTAAGTCTAACTTGGAATTTTAATATTGTTACAACAGATCATAAAAACTGGTATGATGTCTTTGTTAGTGCTGAAGACGGAAAAGTTCTAAAAAAAGAAAATTGGATTATAAATTGTGAATTTGATAAAAATGGTAATCACAAGCATAGCCACAACATAGTTAAAAATAATTCAAATAAATCTTCTAATGATGGGTCATCATATAATGTAGTTTCACTACCAACACCAAGTCCTAATCATGGACCTTTTGAATTATTAAATAATCCAGCTGATCCAGTAGCATCTCCTTTTGGCTGGCATGATACAGACGGTGTTTCTGGTCCTGAGTATACAATTACAAGAGGTAATAATGTATATGCGAGAGAGGATGATGAAGGAGACGGATTAGGCACAGGAATAAATACCGATTACTCACCTGATGGTGGTTCAGAATTGAATTTTAATTTTCAAGCAGACTTTTCTCTACCTCCATCTGAAAATATGGATGCATCTATCACCAATTTATTCTACATAAATAATATGATGCACGACATATGGTACAGGTATGGATTTGACGAAGCTAGTGGTAATTTTCAGGAAAACAATTATGGAAATGGTGGATTTGGAGGCGATAGTGTTAATGCAGATGGACAAGATGGTAGTGGTTTTAATAATGCAAGTTTTGGAACACCACCGGATGGACAAAACCCTCAAATGACAATGTTTCTTTGGAGTGGTGCAGCCGGAGAGCCTTTAACGATCCTAGACGGAAGTTTAGCCGGAGATTATACCGGTCAACCTGCAGGTTTTGGAGAGTCTTTACCGGATGATACACCTCTGACGGGAGAACTGGCACTATTGACAGATCAAGGTGAATTAGGAGAAGATTCTCCAGACCCACATGACGCGTGTCAAACCATAACTAATTCTTCAGAATTAAACGGAAAAATAGCAGTTATAAGAAGGGGAACCTGTGAATTTGGTTTTAAGATTCTAGCTGCTGAAAATGCAGGTGCAATTGCAGTAATAATGGTTAATAATGTTGCTGGTGGTCCAATAACAATGGGAGCTGGTGCAGATGGAGGTAGTGTAACTATACCATCAATTATGATTAGTCAAGCTGATGGTGAAGCATTAATTGCTGCCTTACAATCAGGTCAAACTATTAACGCAGAACTTATCAATGCAGCAAACTACACGGACTCTGATTACGACAATGAAATTATTGCTCACGAATACGGTCACGGGATTTCAAATAGACTAATGGGCGGTGCACAAGCTGCAGGATGTATGCAAAATGATGAACAACAAGGAGAAGGTTTTTCAGATTGGTTTGGATTAATGATTACTTTGGGAGAAAATGATGCTCCAACAGTTCCTAGAGGGGTTGCAACCTACTCTGCTGGACAATCACCCACAGGTACCGGTATAAGAAACGCACCATACTCTCCTGATTTTGGAATTAACGGATATACATATGCCGACACTAATAATACTGCGTCTGTAAGTCAACCCCATGGAGTTGGTTTTGTGTTTGCAACGATGTTGTGGGATTTAACATGGCTGTTTATTGATGAATATGGGTTTGATCCCGATCTTACCAATGGTAATGGAGGAAATAATATGATTATGCAATTGGTTATTGATGGTTTAAAATTAGCTCCCTGTAGCTCTGGTTTTGTTGACATGAGAGATGCAATTTTACTTGCTGACGAACTTGTTTATAATGGGGCAAACGAATGTTTAATCTGGGGTGCCTTTGCAGCTAGAGGATTAGGTTGGGAAGCTGACCAAGGTAATGCTAGTAGTAGAACTGATCAAATTGAAGATTTTTCTTTACCTCCAAGTTGTACGCAATCTAACAACCAGTTTGATGCGGGTGTATTATCTGTCGATTCACCTGAAACTGGAGTATTGAGCAACAGTGAAAATATATCTGTAACTGTAAGAAATTACGGTTTATCGGAAACATCAGATATTGAAGTATTCTATCAAATAAACGGAGGAGATCAAATTATCGAAACTATCAATGGTTTAATTTTAAGTGGTCAAAGTATAGAATATACATTTAACACTCCGGTTGACTTTTCAATTATTGGTGATTATGAAATTACCTCAGGTACATTATTAGAAAACGATGAAGATCCCTCAAATGATTCAATTTCAGTAACGATTACAAGTCAAGAAACATCAAATTGTCCTGACAACTATTCTTTACCCATTGTATGGAGAGATAATTTTGACTGTTATGATGCATTTATTACAAGTGATATTGGAGACTGGATAATATATGATCTTGATGGTTTATCAACATATAGTTCAACTGCTATGGATTTTACTAACGAGGGCTATGTTGGATCTGGAATTATTTACAACCAAGATCTAGCCACACCATCAGGAAATAACCCTCAAGAAGTTGATTGGTGGAATACATACAGTGGTAGTCAAGGATTATATTTTATAGCAGGTCAACCAGCCAATAACATTATTGAAAATGATGACTGGATGATAAGCCCTGAATTTACCCTTGATGGAATTACTTCTCCAATTCTAAGCTTTAAAGCTAAAACTCTCAAGGATGATTGGGGTCTAGAAAGATTTAAGATTGCTGTTGGTAATAGTTCAGATTATAATGATTTTACGATTATTTCAGATGGGACATATATAGAAGCACCTACGGAATGGACATCATATGAATATGATTTATCCGAATATGAAGGACAGACTATAAGAATTGGAATTAATTATGTTGGTTTTGACACATTTGTATTACAAACTGATGATTTTAAAGTTGAGGGAACGCTAGGGATTAATGATAATGAAATTTCAGAATTCGAATATTATTACAACCCATTTAATGATATACTGAATATGACCTCTAGCGAAAAACTATCCAATATTCAAATTTTCAATATTATGGGTCAAAAAATTATTGAAGAAGATATAAATAGTTATAATTATCAAATCAATTTAAATAATCTATCAACTTCAATTTATTTCATTAAAGTTGAAAGTGAAGAAGGAATAAATACTATCAAATTAAGAGTAAGATAACTAAGAGGGTACATAAACAATCTTCTTATCTGAGAAATAGTAGATATCAAAGATATCTTTGATATCTACTATTTTTTTTTCTTTAATGTTTTTCAACTCATTGTCAATATCCCCTCCCTTCAATGCAATAATTCCGTTAGTTATTGCATTTATAGAGTTTTTTTTAAATTTTCCCTTAGACCATTCAATGATAGTTGGCATTTTTGCTACAGCTCTTGTAACTAAAAAATCGTATTTATAATCTAAATTTTCTGCACGAGACCACTCAGATTGAACATTATTAATTCCAAGTTTATTTATAATTTCATTTACCACTACTATTTTCTTTTTGATACTATCAACCAAAATAAAATTAGAATCTGGATAAATAATTGACAAAGGAATTCCTGGAAACCCTCCACCAGTACCTAAATCTAGTATTGTTGTTCCCTTTTTAAATTTTATAAATTTTGCAATTGCTAAAGAATGAAGAACATGTCTTTCATAAATATTTTCAATATCCTTTCTTGAAATAACATTAATCTTATTATTCCAATCTTCATAGATCTTTTTCAATTTTGAAAATTGGTCAATCTGAACATCGTTTATTTCAGGAAACTCTTCAAGTATAATCTTCATGACAAAAGTTATTAAACAAAAGTATGATATTGTAAACAAAAATTTTAAAAATTGACACTAAGTGTTATTTTTAGGCAACTTAAAATTATGGAAAAATTCTTATCAGAAAGGGTAAAAAATCTGGCGACATCCCAAACACTCGCAATGGCTGCAAAAGCTAGAGAACTTAGATCTCAAGGAAAAGATGTTATTGGTTTAAGTTTAGGGGAGCCTGATTTTAATATTCCTGATTTCATTAAAGAAGCTGCAAAAAAAGCTATTGATGAAAATTACAATTCATATACCCCAGTAGATGGTTATTTAGATTTGAAAAAAGCGATAATAAAAAAATTTGAAAGGGATAATGGATTAATATATAATCCCTCACAAATTGTAGTTTCAACAGGTGCAAAACAAGCACTTTATAATATTGCCTCTGTACTGATTAATCCCGGTGACGAAGTTATTTTACCATGTCCCTATTGGGTAAGTTACGCTGACATTATCAAGCTCAAAGGAGGTATTCCTGTAGAAGTCAAAACCGATATAAAAAACGATTTTAAAATGACAGGGGCACAGCTTGAATCTGCGATTACTAAAAAAACAAAAATGGTTTGGTTCAGTTCTCCATGTAACCCCAGTGGGTCTGTTTATTCTCAAGATGAACTTTTAGAGCTATCAAATATTATCAAATCTCACGAGAATATTTTTATCGTTTCTGATGAAATATATGAACATATTAATTATATGGGAAGACATAATAGCATCGGAACTATTAACGAAGTAAAAGACAGAACAATTACAGTAAATGGTGTTTCAAAAGCTTTTGCAATGACTGGATGGAGAATAGGCTACATTGGAGCTCCTGAGTGGATTGCAAGAGCTTGCAACAAAGTTCAAGGTCAGGTCACAAGTGGAGCCAACTGTATTGCACAAAGAGCTGTAATTACTGCTCTAAATGAAAATCCAGATAAAATAAAATATATGGTTGAGGAATTTAAGTCAAGAAGGGATTTAATTCTTGATTTACTGGAAAATATTAAAGGATTCAAATGTAATGTTCCTGATGGCGCATTTTATGTTTTTCCAGAAATTTCTCATTATTTCGGAAAGACTATTGACGGATTTAAAATAAATAATGCTTCTGATATGTCAATGTTTCTGTTAGAAAAAGCCCTTGTTGCAACTGTCACTGGTGATGCCTTTGGAAATCCAAATTGTATTAGAATATCTTACGCTGCCTCTACGGAACAAATAATTGAGGCTGTTAAAAGGATTAAGTCTGTGGTTGAAGTATAACTACCTATTACTCCAAAAGTAGGGAGTAAAAACAATCAATACTGTAAATAACTCTAGTCTGCCTAACAACATTAAAAAAGATGACCACCACTTTGCAAGTATAGGTAAATCAAAAAATGTATTCATTGGTCCGAATGAACCAATTGAAGGTCCAACATTCCCAAGACTGGAAGCAGATACACCTAATGCAGATTCAAAATCTAAACCTAACAAGGCAAAAACAATTGTCCCTATCATAAATGAAAGCATATATACAATAAAAAAACCAAGTATATTATAAGTAATTTCAGCTGAAACAGATGATTTATTATATCTAAGTGGAATTATGGCGTTAGGGTGTAAGATTTTCTTAAATTGTAAAACACCATTTTTTATGATTAGAAGATGACGCATTATTTTAAATCCTCCAGACGTACTACCTGCAGACCCTCCTAAAAACATCATTCCAAAAAATAACAGCAAAAGTAACGGAGACCAAGCAGTATAATCAGCAGTTACAAAACCAGTTGTTGTGATAATCGAAACAACCTGAAAAAGAGAATGTCTAAATACACCTTCAATTCTTTCAAATTGACTCTCGTAACTCATTAAAAAGTCTGTATTAAAAAACAGAATTAACGCAACAGAAAAAGTAAATCCTAAAATAAATAAACTGTATACTTTAAATTCATCATCCGAAAAAATCTTTTTAAAATTAAACTTGAATCCAAAATAACTTAAAACAAAATTTGTTCCCGCCAAAAACATAAATATGATGACAATATATTGAATCATTGGATTAGAATTCCAGTGACCTAAACTTGCATTTTTTGTTGAAAAACCACCAGATGCTATATTACTCATTGAATGATTTATAGCGTCAAAAAAAGACATACCGGCAAACTGTAGG